>DATDEV010000498.1:0-2428 GCA_036522995.1 Polyangiaceae bacterium | reverse complement strand
CGACGAGCGGCTCCGGCAAGTCGATCAGACAGTCCAGCTGCGATACCGGCAGCAGCGCGTCTTCGCCCAGCGTGCGCGGCATGTGCGGATTGACCTGCGCGATCACCAGCTTGGCGCTCTGGACCGCTGCCAGCACCACGTCCACCGAAACGCCGAGGCTGACGAAGCCCAGGGCATCGGGCGGGCTGACTTGAATCAGGGCCACCTCGACCTTCACCCTGTGCGAACGGATCAGGCTCGGCACCTCCGACAGGAAGATCGGCATGAAGTCCGCCCGCCCGTCCTGCACCGCGTCGCGCACGTTCGGTCCGATGAAAAAGGCGGTATGACGGAACCGGTCCGTCATGCCGGGAGCCACGTAGGGAGCGGGCCCCAAAGTCAGAATGTGGATGACGTCGTTATCGGCCAGATGCGCGCCGCTATCGACGAGCGCCTTGACCAGGCCCGCTGGCTCGGCCGCGCCCGAACCGACGAAGATACGCCGGCCCGGTTGGATGCGCCCGATGGCGTTGGCTGCCGTACACAGCTTGTCCGCGTAGCGCAGCTGCCAGGGCGTGCTCACGGTCGCGCTCGACTGCCGGGGCTGACATCGCGGATGACGGCGCGCACGGCGTGCTTCAGGTCCTCGAAGATGCGGTGCTGCACGGCCACCGGCGCTTTGTCGCCAGCCAGTTGGTACAGCGCTTCGTCCTCGTGCTTGGCGTGCTCTCGCAAAAACCGAATCAGCTCGTCGATGTCAGACTTGCGAGCCGTATGTAGCTCGATGGCGACGCCGAGCTCGGCGATCGAGTCGCGAATGCGCGCGTGCTCGGCGCGGGTGCGTGCAACCTCCTCCGGGTTACTGGCTTCGACGAGCGGGAGCAGGAAGCGCTCCTCCGCTTGCAGGTGCCGAACCAGCCGGCTCTCGAAGTCGCTCCAAGTTGCTTCGAGCGCGCCTCCAGCAGGGGCTTCCACGTCTTCGGCAAGACGCTGGAGCAGGGCGTCGAGCTCCTCATGGTCTCGCGTCAACTTGGCTTGAAGTTGGTTCATGCCCCCTCCATCGCAAGTCGCGTGCCGGGCTTGCCAGCCATATTCTCGCCATTTAGGGCGCGTCAGCCCGGCGCTCGCGCAAGCCGTTCACGGCTGCACGCAAGATTTGCGCGGGTCACTTGCGAGCCCGGAGCGCGCACCGTTGGCAGCGCAGACGCGATCACCCCACCCGCGCCGCGCGAACGAGCACTCGCCGTGACTCGCGTTCGGCTTGACCCTTGATGCCGAGGAGCATGCGCCGGTCCATGGCAAATCCGATCGGCTCGAGCAGGGTCGGGCCGAGCGCCAGGCGTGTGGCGACGTCCGGAGAACAGGCCACGCGGTAGCGGCTGATCAGCCGCGTCCCACCGCTTTGCAAGTCCTCCAGCTCGAACAGCCAGCTCGCGGCCGCCCACGGCTTGCCGGCGGCTCGCGCTGCCTCGTCGAGCGGCGCGTGCGCGACGAAGTAGCGACCAGGCTCGAGCTGCGCGATCGCCAGCGGGGGGATGCGTGGGTGAAGGACGAGCTTGTCGCCTGCTTCGAGCTGCCACTCCTGGTGCACCGCGTCCGCGTTACGCAGGTTGCAGCCGGCCAGATTCTCGAGCCACTGATAGCTGTAGAAGCCGGCGCGATCGGCACCGATTTGAGCGACCCAGCGCCAGACGCGCTCGCGGGTGGCGGCGACGTCGACGGCGTGAGTCCATGACCAGGTCGGTGCGGACACGAGCTCGTCGCCGGGGTGAGGCGAGCTCGCGTCCGCCTCTGCCAAACCCCAGTGACTGCGAGCCTGACGCAAGAAGGGCGTAAAAAATGCCGCTAGCATGACCGCGGCTCCGCTGATCCCTTCCAGCACGTCACGATAGTCGTCGCGCGGAAGCCGGTCCTCCACGCGGGCGGCGAGGTGCTTGAGCATCTGGCGTTGCATGAAATGGTGCGTCGGCCTGATCCAGCTCGCGTGAAAGGCCTCCCCCTCCGGAAAGGCAGCGCGAGCGCGCACGTGCAGGCGAGTCGAGCGCTCGTCCAAGGCTTCGAGCACGAACGCCCAACTGACGTGCCAATAGCTGTCCGGCCGCTCGGCATTGAAAGGCAGCTGCCGCACGGCGGCCGTATCGAACAAGCCGCCGAGCACGAGCGTGTGGGGCGCCTGAATGCGCAGCACCTCGAAGCCGTCCTCGCCGTCGGGGCTAGCCGGCAAGATCTGTCCCACCGACAGCTCGAGCAGCTCGGGCACGAGCTCACGACTGCTCCGGACGCCGCCGTTGTCGAGCCAGTCCACGCTGTAATAGCCAGCTCGCTTGCAGCCAAGCTGCAGCAGCCACGGCCAAATCTGCTCGGGTGTCGCCGCTATGGTGATGCCGTCGGTCGCCTCGGCGTTCGCTGCAGGCAGCAGCTCGTCGCCTGGCATCGGGCGCCTGTCCTC
>DATDEV010000497.1:0-5949 GCA_036522995.1 Polyangiaceae bacterium | reverse complement strand
GCTCTCCCACGCCAAGAATCAGCGCCTGTACAGCGAACAGGGAGTGCGCTGCTGCTACCGTGCCTTGCGACCAGGTGGCGTGCTCGCGGTTTGGTCGTCCGGACCCAACGCGCGCTTCGAACGCCGGCTGGCGAGCGCAGGCTTCGTCGTCGACGTCATGCGCGTCGCCGTGCGCACCGGCTCACGCGCCAAGCACATACTATTCCTGGGCGAGCGACCGTCGTCCTAGGGCAGGCGCTATTCGTCGGACGCGGCGAGTCAGCGAGCTAGCTCGCCGACTCGCACTGCTGCGTCACTCAATCAGCGTCGTCGTTCGACTCTTCCGAAGCGTCGTCGTCGGCCTCTGCGGCTGCCTTCTTCTTCGGTGCCTTGGCGGCGGCCTTGGTGGCGGCCTTGGGGCGGCGCGCGGCGGCCAGCGGCTTCTTCAGCGTGAAATGGACGAAATCGTGCAGGTCGAGCATGTCCTGTGGGGGGTCGCCGTGCTCGGTCAGCTTGTTGGCGACGATGCGCGCGGCGTTGACGCAGCGCGAGTAGCCGGAGCCGGTGGGGCGCTGGGGCAAGGGGCCCTTCGAGCCGAGGACCTTCAGCTCCTTGCGGAAGGACGTCAGGTCGACGAGCACGTACTCGCCGGGGAACATCAGGGCCAGGAGCGCGGTGGCCGTTTCCCATCGCGGCGGGCGGCGGAACGCGGTCTCGTACGCGACGACGAAGCGGTCGACGCGCTGCTCGAGGGTGGCGGTGCCGTACAGCAGCTCGCGCACGGCGCCAGCGAGCAGGCCGACACCGAGGTCTGGCCCGGGCTTGAGCTGATCGGCGGGCACCCAACCGGTAGCCTTCAGAACCTTGGACACCGACGCCCAGAGGGCGTCGAACTGCTGCGCCTTGAGCTGGGCGTCGAGCGCCTTGAGCGAGAGCAGCTCTTGCGCTTCGGCCAGTACGGCGCCGCGCACGCGGGCGGCACGATGCTGAGCCGGCCAGGCCGGATCGGCGAAGCCCAGCGGGTAGGCTTTGCGCAGGCTTGCGAGCTGCTCGAGCAGCATGAGCCCCAGTGCCTGGGAGGGGTCGGCGGCGCCGTGGCGGCGGGCGACGAGGGCGGTCAAGCGCGCGAGGGTGGCTTGCTGGTCGCTATCGATGGGCGCGATTCGGCGCATCATGTCCTGCCCACCGCCGGCCATCGTGCGTTCTTCTCCGGTTTCGAACAGGTATCGGCGCTTTCCGTCGCGCACGCCTGCGAGCACACCCACTCCCCAGTCCTTGCGAGTGCTGTGCGCAAACAGCGCGGGGAATTCGGTCTCGGCAATTTCAGTCATAGGTCAGGGGCTTTCGGCCTGCGCAGATTTACGAACCGCGATCTGGCTTGCGAGGCGAGGGCGGGCTGCGAGGCCGGGATACATTAGCTCAACAGGCCGGCCGACGCTCCCCTGTTTCGCAGACCAGCACGCTTGACGGCCGAAAAGCGGGCCGGTTGACACGCGGCGGGCGCGGTGAGAACGCGGTCGGCCATGGTAATCGCAGCGGGTCTTGGACGAGCTGGTGTGGTGGTCGCGGCGCTGACGGCGCTCGGTGTGGCGGCCTGTGGGGGCAGCGCGACCACCTTCGTCTCGGCCTGGCGCTCACCGAAGGCCGAACCGCTCGCGATGAGGGGCGAAAAAGTGGCGGCCGTCGTGATGATGAAGGACGAGATGGTCCGCCGTAACGCCGAAGACGTCCTGGCGCGGGAGATCACGCACTACGGGGCGCAGGGCGTGCCGATGTACACGCTCATGAAGGAAGCCCCGCTCGAAAACGAGGCAGCCGCCAAAGCCGCCATCGAAGCGGCGGGCGTGAAGGGGGCGGTCGTGATGAGGCCCATGGGCAAGGAGACGACGACCGAAACCGAAGAGTACTGGTCGAGCCCGTACTACGGCGGCTACTGGGGCGGCTACTACGGCCACGGCTGGGCGTCGCCTTATGGGCCGCCGGCTGCGTACGCCATCGCCAGCAATCCGCACGACTACGGCCCCCACGCGCAGACCATGTACGTCGGCAGCTCGCCTGCCACGAAGTCGACGGTTACGACCACCACGGAATCGGTGGTCGTGGAGGTTCTCGTTTACTCGCTCAAACAGAACATGCTGGTTTGGGCGGGCAAGAGCCACACGACCGAGCCCAAGAACGTCGACCAGTTCGTGACGCAGCTGGCAGCGAAGACGGTCCAGGAAATGGGCGAGATGGGCCTGCTCTCTTCGAAGTGAGCGCCCGCGCGACGTCCTGATTGCTCACGAGCGCCGAAAGCTCCAGCTGCCGCCGGCATGTAGCTCGAGCACGGCGTCGTACGCCCCCGGCGGGGCGGCGCCGCCGAAGGCCAGGTAGCTGATCGAAGCTTCCGACAGCAGCGAAAGGACGCGTGCCAGCTGCTCTGGCGCCAGGGTGGTGCTGGGGCTCTGCAGCACGGCGAAGGCCGGCCGAGCGATCAGGATGCGTGCGATGGCGAGCAATTGCTGCTCGCCGAGCGAGAGGCTGTGCCCCCAGTCGCCCTCCACATCGAGGCCACCGACCCTCTCGACCGCGGGCCCGAGGCCGAGCTCGTCGAGCACGGCGAAGATGCGCTGCTCGCCGACGTCGGGCTCGGCGCCGCTGCGCGCGATCAGCTCGCGCAGGCTGCCGGGCGGAACGTGGGGCCGCTCGGGTAGGAACAGAATGCGCTCCCGTGAGGGTCGTGAGATGCGGCCTTCGAGCACGTCGCGACCGAGCGCGGTGGCTCGGAACAGCGCGCGGCGAGCTGCGTCGGTCCCGGTGACCAGCAGTCGCGTGCCGCCAGGTATGGTCACGCTCAAGTGCGCGACCAACAGCTCGTTGCCGCTGCGAGAACGCAGCGTCACGTCGTCGTAGACCAGGCGCTCGGTCCCCGCGCTGGGCACGTTCGGGACGGCGGCGCGCGTGCCTGCTCGCTCCACCGCGGTGGTGAGCGTGTTCAGCCGGGCGAAGACGGCCGCGTACGAGGACAGCTGCTGGATCTGCGTCACGATCAAGGAAAACGCGCCTAGCAGGACCGCGAAGGCCATCGCTGATTGGGTGACCACGCCGAACTCGACCTTCTCGCTCATGAACAGCGGTCCGACGATCAGCGGCGGTACCAGCTGGATACCATAGGCATAGCTGGTGGTGAAGAACGACAGGTTGCGGCTCACGTCGATGATGCGCTTGGCGTTCTTGACCACTGCCTCGAGACGCCGGCGCAGGCGTGTTTCGAGGCGACGTTCCAGCTGGAGCAGCGCGACCGATTCGGCATTTTGTCCCACGTGCATCAGCTCACTGCGAAAGCTCGCCTCGCGATCCGACTGGTCGTAGTTGAGGCGCACGAGCGGTCGGCCGATCAGGAGCGTGAGCAGCGAGCCGAGCAGTGCGTAGGCGACCGCCACACCGAAGAGCAGCGGGCTGATTGACCACATGACTCCGGAGAAGGAGACGATCGCAAATACCGCGTTCAAGAACATCAGCACGAACGAGAGCGTGGTGGCGGTGAACGCGCGTGCGTCGTCGGCGATACGCTGATCGGGGTTGCCCAGCTCGCCCCGTTCTCTCAAGTTGAGGTAGACGCCGTCGGCGAGGTACTGGTCGACGAGCCTTTGCGTGAGCCAGCGACGCCAGAGCAGCGCCAAGTGCTCCTCGATGAAGCGCTCCACGACCGCGGCGACCGTCAGCGCCGCGAACACCAGCGTGTAGAGCAGCGCCATCGCGAAGAAGGTCGAACGATCGCGCTGTTCGATGGCCGTCATCAGGTCGCGGGCGACGTAGCTGCTGGTGACGTTCAGGCCCGCGATGCCGAGCAGCAGCACCAGGATGGCTGCGAACATCCAGCGGAATTTGCCGCCGACCTCGGAGGTCGCGACGGCCTGGATTGCGCCGAACAAACGCGGCCACACTCCCCTACCGAGAGAACGCGTTACCGCGTGAACGCCCGCGCTCGAGGGTGGGCTCGAGGGCAAGATGGTTTGGGCCATCGCACTCCTGGTTAGCACTAGCCGCGCCCCGCCCCACTGCGTCAAGACGCCCCGCTAGGGGCAGAACGCCGCCGTCGCCTCGTGAAGCGAACGCCGTGCTAGCCCTGCTGGCACCAAACGAAATGCTCCCGAAAAGCGCTGTGACTTCATGACTGTCGTCGGCCAGGCTGGTCGGCGCTTTGGCCAGGCGCGTTTCGACGTCGTGGCTGGCCTGACCGCAGCCGCAGTCGTCCTGCCCAAGGCCATGGCCTATGCGACGATAGCCGGGCTGCCCGTGGCCGTGGGCCTCTACACGGCGCTCGTGCCGATGGCGCTTTACGCGCTGCTCGGCAGCTCGAAAGTGCTCAACGTGAGCTCGACCACGACGCTGGCGATCCTGGCCGGAGCTCAGCTCGGGCTCGCTGTCCCGGGCGGCGAACCCGGACAGCTCGTCAGTGCCCTGGCGGCGCTCAGCATGCTGGTCGGGCTCGCGCTGGTGGCGGCGGCGGGGCTGCGGCTGGGGTTCGTCGCCGATTTCGTGTCCGCGCCGGTGCTGACGGGCTTCAAGGCCGGCATTGGCCTGGTGATCGTGGTCGACCAGATCCCGAAGCTGCTGGGCATCCACCTGACCAAGGCCGGCTTCCTCCGCGACCTGGTGGCACTCGGCGCTCACGTTCCGCAGACGTCGCTGCCCACGCTCGCGGTGGGCGGCGCGACGCTCGCGGTCTTGCTCGTCATGGAGTGGCGCTGGCCCCATTCGCCCGCGCCGCTGGTGGCAGTGGCAGGGGGCATCCTGGCGTCCTGGTTGCTGGACCTCGACCAGCAGGGGGTGGCGACGGTCGGCGCGATTCCAAGGGGCCTGCCAGTGCCGACGCTGCCGGATTTGCAGCTCGTCGCGATACTGGTGCCGGGGGCGCTCGGCATGGCGGTGATGAGCTTCACCGAGTCGATCGCCGCGGGGCGCGCCTTTGCTGCCAAGGACGATCCGCCGCTCAACGCCAACCGTGAGCTGCTGGCCACCGGCATCGCGAACCTCGGCGGAGCGTTGCTCGGCGCCATGCCCGCCGGCGGAGGTACCTCGCAAACCGCCGTGGTGCGCGCGGCCGGGGGGCGCTCGCAGCTGGCCTCGCTCGTCACCGCTGGCGCCGCGGCGCTCACCATGCTGCTGCTGGCGCCGCTGCTGGGCCTCTTGCCGCAAGCCACGCTGGCCGCGGTCGTCATCGTCTACTCGATTGGACTGATTCAGCCGGCGGAGTTCGTTGCCATCCGCCGGGTGCGCAAGATGGAGTTTCGCTGGGCGGCTGCGGCTTGTCTCGGCGTGCTGGCGCTCGGCACGCTGAAGGGCATCCTGGTCGCGATCACCATCTCGCTCATCAGTCTCGCGAGCCAGGCGGCAAAGCCGCAGGTGCTGGCCATCGGGCGCAAGCGCGGTGCCGACGTGCTGCGGCCACTTTCGCCCGAGCACCCCGACGATGAAACCTTCGAAGGCCTGTTGATCGCCCGACCAACGGGGCGCCTCTTTTTCATGAATGCCGGAGCGGTGGCCGAGCGGCTGCGAGCGCTGATCCACCAGCACCAGCCGCGCGTGCTGGCGCTCGACATGAGCCGTGTACCTGATATCGAGTACTCCGCACTCTTGGTGTTGATGGACGCCAATCGTCGGGCAGCAGCGATGGGCATCGAGCTCTGGCTCGTGGGGCTAAATCCGGGCGCGCTCGAGGTGGTCCGCAAGAGCGGCCTGGCCGACCAGCTAGGCCGCGAGCGCATGCTGTTCAACGCGCGGGCGGCCATCGAGCGCTTCCAGGCGCTCGCGAAGAGCGCTGCTTCGCCCGCGGGTTAGGGCGTGTCCCTGAATTGGATTGCTCTCGCGTGCCCGTAAACGTGCCCGTGCCCGTGCCCGACGGTCCGTAAGGCGTCGTAGGGCCCGTTTGTTTGGACTTCCCAGGATTAGGCAAGGCCTTCGGTAGCGGAAGGGAGCTGCGGCGAG
>DATDEV010000496.1:0-4865 GCA_036522995.1 Polyangiaceae bacterium | reverse complement strand
CGAGACAACCTACGTGACCCGCGGCGGTTTGACCCGCGTCGCGCTGCGCAAGGGCTCGCTGGTGGTGAACTCCTCCCAAGGGGGAGGCAGCAAAGACACTTGGATCGTCGGCGACTAAGGCCTGACCAGGCAAAGGAAAGTGAGACGACAGATGCTGCTCTCTAGCATGGCAGAAGCAATGTATTGGTGTGGTCGCTACGTGGAGCGCGCGCAAGCGCTGAGCCGCGTCATCACCAGCTACGAACGCCTGGGAATGGACCTACAGGGGCCACGACCGCTCGATCTGAAGCCGCTCGCTGCGCTGATCCGGGCGGAGGACGATGGCGGCAAGCTGCCGGGCACGCGCGCTGGTTTGCTGCAAGCCTTGGTGCTCGACGAAGCCAATCCGTCGAGCGTGCTCGGCGCACTGAGCGCGGCCCGCGAGAACCTGCGCAACGCACGCGTGATCGTGCCGCCCGAGCTGTGGCAAGTGCTGAATCGTTCGTACGCTCGTGTGAGCGATGCTCGCGGCTGCTCCGAAGCCGCCTTGCTGGACGCCTTGGACGAAACCATCGGAGCGGTCGGGCGCTTCGACGGGGAGCGTGCGGACAACATGCTGCGTGACGCCGCGCACGCCTTCCTGAGCATTGGCTGTCGCGTCGAGCGTGCCGACATGTTGCTGCGCAGCTTGGAAGTACTGCTCCCCGTACTGAAGCCCGAAGGCTGGGAGCGTGCTTTCGACGACGTGCGCTGGATAGGCCTGCTCAACGCGCTGGGCGTCACGTCGATGTACCGGCGCCGGCACCACGTGAATGCCGACACGTCAGAGCTGCTCGGGCTGGTGCTGGTGGCTGGCGACTGCCCGCGCAGCGTGGCCGCGTGTTTGCGAGCCATCGAAGAGAAGCTGCGCCTGCTGCCGCACGCCGGCCGAGTCCGCGCGGCGGTCTCGCTCGCGGAGCGCGAGGGCGCGGCGCTCAGAAGCGGCGCAGCCAAGGGCGCAGTGATGCCCGATGTCGAACGCGCGCTGCAAGCCCTCTCCACGCTCCACGACACGCTTCAGGCTAGTTACTTTCCGGTGGAGCAGGTCGCTGCGCTGCAGGCCGGCCTGGACAAGGCCGAGCGCCCCGAGCCGACGGACCCGTTCGACTACCTGGCCCGGGAGCATCAGCGGGCCGAGAGCGTGCTGCGGCTGCTCGAGGGGATGACTGCGCACGCGGAGCGCGGCCGCGCGGTGGACCGCGGCGACCTTGCTGCCGTCGTCGGGATGCTGACCGAATTCGGAGAGCTCAATCACCACGAGAAGGAGGAGTCCATCCTCACGCCAGCGCTGGTGGCCGGCGGCTTCGATTGGTACGATGGGCCGCTGGCTGCGATGCGGCGCGAGCATCGGCAGGAACACTACCTGGTCCGTGCGCTGAGTCACCTCGCCAGTCAGCGCGAAGCTTGGTCCGCCGAAGCCTCACGCAGCTTCGTCGGTATCACCAAGGAATTTTGCCAGTTCATGCGCGGACACATGGACCACGAGGAGCGAGATCTGTTCGCGCAGGCTCGGCGCAGCACTAGCCCCGAGGCGCAACGCCGACTGCTCGAGGCGTTCAAGGCCTTCGACGCCCAGCGTCGACCCGTCTGGGGCAAGCAGCCGACTCTCGCCGAATTGCTCGACAAGTACGCCGTGTCCGCAACTGTGCTGGCTGCCGAGGACTGAGCAGGTCGACACAGCCTCGGTAGCGAGACCGTGTCTGTGTCGACCTGCTCGGAAGTGTCAGCCGGGCTCACGGATGGTCATGACCGGACACTTGGCTGTGCGCACCAGGCTTTCGGCGAGGCTGCCCGCCAGCGAATGCGCGCGACCGGTTCGGCCATGCGTGCCGATGACGATCAGGTCGCTTTCCTTCGCGGTGACGGCCAGGATGATACGTTCGTGGATCTCGCCCTGGTCGACGTCGCTCCGCACGACGACCGAGGCTGGCGCGCCGGTGGCCTCGACGAAGCGCTCGAGCGTGTGCTGCGTGTCGATCACGCTCCTCTCGTGCGGGAGTACGAACAACACGTCGATTTCGGAGCCGTGCACTTCTGCCAGCGCGAAAGCGAGGCGAAGGCCGGCGCGCGAGCAGTCCGACAAGTCGACAGGAACCAGAATGCGTTTGAAAGGGATGGTCATGCGCGGCGGACTGGCAAGCTTCGTACCGAGCACGCAGCGCCGGATTCGTTGCGAATCGAGCCAGGGCGCTCGCGCAGAAGTTGCGCTTTCGCGAAGTATTTGCCGGTGTCGAGAACGTTTCGTCCTGCGCGACAGCGGACAAGTAACCCTCCGCAGTGATTGGCGCGCCGCCTGCAAGGCCGAGCTCGCCATGAACACGCAAGCTCAGCATCGATCGGCACCTGCCGAACTGGAACGCTACCTCAACCTCAAGCTCGCGGCTCTCGGTGAGCCCGTCTGTGACGCGACCGTGGACGCCGAGTTCCTCGAGGTCGCCCGTCCGTTGTTGCGAAACCATTTCGAGAAAGACCGCCTGCTCGGTTGGCCGCTGTGCGCCCCGGATCAGCGGATTCAAGATTACCTCGACAGCTATCTGGCGGAAGCCTGCCCGAGTGGAGCGCCACGACTGCCGGCGTGCTCGCTCGTGCTCGACCGTGCAGGCCTGGCCCGTAGCTTGTCCCTACCACCCACTCGCAACCAGATTGCCTCGCCGTATCTGACGTCGTGCCGCGTAGCGCAAGGCGTGCTGCATAACCCCAAGAGCGATCGCCGAACGACCAAAGGAGTGTTTCACGTCGCCGAGGGCGGTTTGCCGGTGCCGATCGACAAGGAAGCAGTGCCCAAGCAGACCTTCGCGGCGCTGCTGCAGGCTGCCGTGAACCCGCCGCGCGACGTCCTGGCGCTGCCGTTCACGGCTGACCAGTCGGCGGGCGCAAACCTGTTCGTGTCGCTGCTCATGCGACCGTTGGTGTGCCCGGCCACTGCCACCACGGCGGAGAAGCGCATGGAAGTGCGCTTCTTTGCGCCTGGCAGCCTGGTCAGCAACCTGGACTTCGTCGAGAGCATTTTCGGCAATGCGGGCGACCCCTTCCTGCCGGAGAACGACGCTGCGCTGGACGTGGCCGGTTGGAGTGGCCACACCGGCTGCGTCATCCTGGCGCCGCACCTGGTGGGTCTGCGCAAGATCGACCTGGGCCTGCCCCACTACGACACCGCGACAGCGCGGCAGCGTCGCGATGGCATGTGCTACCGCGACGCCGCCGAGCTCTACAACGACGGAAACGCGTTCAAGGTTACTTGTCGCGACGGCCGCGGCGTGATCGTGACGATCATCGCCGACAACTACTACGGCTACTGCAAGAAGGAGGTGAAGACGCAGATCAGCTATGCGGCCAACCTGCTCGGTGCTTGCGAGGAGGAGCACGCCGGTGGGGTGTTGGCCTTCCCCAGCTACGTCCTGGGCCACGCTTTCCACGCGACCGAGCGACTGGAGCTCAAACCGACCACACATGCGGAAGCCCTGGCGCTGCTCGGCGAGCGGGCGGAGCTCTTGCCCGACGGTCACGCCGTCGACCGTCGTTACCCGCAGATCCACTACGTGCCTGGCGATGCCACGTTCAGCGTGGCCGACGGCAGCGTGCGCTTCGCCACGGTGACCGGTCAGGCGCGCCTCACGCTGCTCGACGACCATGTCTACGTCTTACCCTCGGGCTATCGGGTCAGGCTCGAAAAGCACCCGGCAAGTAACACGTTCCGCCTGATCGGCACCCGAGCCGAAGCGGTGCTTTGCCACAAGCCGTGCACCGTCTCGGGCGGCGGCAAGTCGGAGATCTCCAAGTCGCTGCGACCCATGCTGCAGCCGGCGCCGGTGTTCGTGAAGGATTTCGAGCGCGACTTTGCGCGTGTCGCCGAGATCTTGCGCATGGACTTCTCGACCTGCTCCAAGCAGCCGACATCCGAAGAACGCGCTGCACGGCCCCTACTGAGCCCAGAGCGCTCGCTCGGCTCGGTGATCAAGCTGCTGACACCGTCGGCCGATTACACGGACGCGCACAACGCTTGGGTGAGGGAGCTGCCGCAGACGATTCGTGAGCTGGTATTCATCGTCAAGCGTCTCTATCGTCCCGAGTGGGGTGACGACTTTCGTAGCCATTTCAGCGTGGATAGCGTGAATGGGTTCGCCGGGCACGAGCTGCGCTTCGAGACGCAACGCCTGCTGACGACCCAGCTGCGGGTCGGCTTCGAGTCGGGTAGCTCGGCCTGGCGCATGTTCAAGCTGCGACCAGACTTCAGCCCAGCCGAGAAGGTGCAGGTCGAAGACGATATCACGGCTTCGGTGATCGTTCGCCGCAGCGACGTGCCCGGGCTGTCCGCCTCGCCCGCTCACGACAGCGTCAAGGTGGTCGCCAATTGCGAGGAATACTTGTTCCAGCGACCGGACGACGCAATCCATCGCGGCTTCGACGCGCAGGCCGAAGCCGACCTGGCGGCGCCGGGCAGCTTCATCACGAACTTCGAGCCGCTCGATCTGCAGGCCGCGCAGGGCATGGTGGAGCACGTTGCCGACCTGGAGCTCTTCACCGCGCCGATGAAGGAGCGGCTGTCCGGCTTCGTGGCACGCGGGCACGACGGGTACGTGGTGTCGTCGGCTCACCCGCGTCTCGTGGGCGGCAAACCGTCCAAGAACCCGCGCTATTTGCAGCGCCGCCCGGATCGGCAGCACCAGCGCGACACCTACCTGGGCGAGATGTGTTTGCGCCTGGCACGCGGCGTACCGCTGCAGCAGCCAGTGCTCTCGGTCGTCGACGCGATTCTAGCAGGCCGGCGCTCCAACCGCGCTCAGCCGGAGATCGGTTTGCCACCGCTGGCGGTGTTCGGTCCCTTGCACTACCAGGAGCTGCCCGAG
>DATDEV010000495.1:0-3555 GCA_036522995.1 Polyangiaceae bacterium | reverse complement strand
CGATGGTCCGGCGCACGGCCAAACCAACCTGCCCTGGGTGGTCGCCGGCAGCGCAGGCGGCGCTCTCAAGACGGGCCAGTACGTCAAGGGCACCTACACCATCAATAGGATCCACAACTCGATCGGCGCCGCGCTGGGCGTTACCAACGCCGACGGTATGCCTCTCGACGACTTCGGTGACGACGCCTACCCCAAGGGCCACATCGACCAAATGATGGCCTGAAACGCCGAGCTGACGCGATCGCGTCCTTGTACGCGCCGTCCCAGGCCGGTCCGCGCAGCGCGTCCTGGACGTGATCCGCGCCGTAGCCCGCCGAGCGCAGACCACCACCGAAGAGCGAGCCTGCGGCCTTACTGAAGCCCCGTGTCGTTCGAGTGGTCGCGGTAGTACTTGGTGAAAGGTTGGCTACTCATCACCACCGTGGCTGCGAAAAAAAGGGTGGGTCGACTGGGATTCGAACCCAGGACCAACGGATTAAAAATCCGCTGCTCTAACCGGCTGAGCTATCGACCCGTGCAGCAGAAGCCTGCGCGTGAGGCGCGGTTCTTAGCGCACCGGGGGGGCGGTACGCCACCTCCGCGTGCGCTTTGTTGAAGCCTGGCCAGGGGGCCAACGTTTCGGGGCTGGGCTGGGCCGGTTCAACCGAAGGACAGGGCGATCCAGGCTTCGTCGCCGGAGATCCAGAACCCCACGCCCACGAGCTGGAAATCGAGCTCGGAGATGCTGCCGCGTAGTTGCTCCTCGCCGAGCGCGGCGTCGATGGCGCTCAGCCAGTCGAGACCGTAGTAGGCGACCGCTACCTCGGCTTGTGCGGTCCAGCCGCAGCTGCAGTTCGGCCAGACTGGGTCGCACTCCTTCACGTACTTGCCGAGCGGCTCGTCGGTGCGGGCGTAGGCCAGGGCGCTCTCTTGCGCGAGGCGATCGAGACAGGGCGAGGCTTCGAGCGGTGCCTGGTCGTGCGCGCTCCGGAGCGTGTTGATGTGTGCCAGCACGTTGGCACGAGCGTCATCGAGGTCTGGCGCGACGGACGATTGTGACTGGCACTCGCGCTCCGGCACGCATTGGTGAAGCCGGCTGTTGTCGAGCTCTCGACACGCGTAGCCCTGCGGACAGCCGAACCCCTCCTCGCAGTCACGGGCGCAGAAGCTCGAGCCATCGTGGCGGACGCAGGCGTCATTGGCGTCACCGCAATCATCACTGCTGCTGCAGCGGCCGCACAGGCCGGTCGGGCCGTCCGCCTCGTGGTGGGAGCCATCCACTCCCGCGCCGGCGCTCGAGGTGTCAGGCTCCGCGCCTGCTTCCTCGGTCAGCGCGACGACGGGATCACCGGCGCGCTCTCCGCAGGCCAGCAGGAGCGCGGCCGCGACCACGGCGTAGCCGGGGGGGCGAAGCAGCATGCTCCAGTATACGCCCAATTAGCGATTTTTTAGGCAAATGTTGGCGAACGTGAGCCGAACCACCCGTCCTGGGACACTAATGAGAGTCCCCCAATGGCCAAGAAGGACTCCCAGGCAATTGCCGAGCTACTGCCCCTGCGCAGAAGCCAGGCAGAGCTGCCCGCTCCGGAGTCCGACGAGCTGCTCGTGCTCTCGCTGCGAGCGCATCATCCCGACGCGGGCACTCTGCTCTTCGACCGCTACGCGCCACACGTGCGGCGCGTGCTCGTGCGCGTGATGGGTCCGGACTCGGAGATTCTGGATCTGGTTCACGACGTGTTCGTGACGGCGCTCGAGTCGGTCGAGCGCCTGATCGAGCCGCGCGCGCTGCGTGCGTGGCTCACGCAGATTGCGGTGTTCACGGCGCGGGCGCGGATTCGGCGCCGGGTGCGCGGACGAGTCTTGCGTTTCTTGCCGTTCACGGAGCTTCCGGAGCCGGAGCTGCCACCCACCGATTTCGAGGCCAGCCAGTCGATGCAAGCGGTGTATCGCGTGCTCGATGGTCTCGAAACCGACGCGCGTATCGCTTTTGCGCTGCGTTTCGTGGCTGGCATGGAGCTCACGGAAGTGGCGGCTTCGTGCGGGGTTTCGCTGGCCACCATCAAGCGGCGTCTGGTGCGCGCGCAGCGCAGCTTCGCGCTGGGCGCAGCAGGCGAGCCGGCGCTCGCCGAGCGACTGCGACCGGGCTTACCAGGAGGTGGAGCATGAACGTGCTCACCGATCAGTTGCTGCAGCTCGGTCGTGAGCTCGCCGTCGAGCAGGATCGCGCGCTCGCGCAAGATCTGTCGCTCGGTGGGGTGCGCGCGCGCGTCAGCGCCCGCACGGTGCGGCGTCGACGGCGCCTGCCATACGCAGTCCTGGCGCTGGTGGCGGCCCTGGCGGCGGTGGCCTTGCTGGTGACGCTCCGAGCGCGGGCGCCGCTATCCGCCAGCTTGGCTGGGCGTGCGCTGGAGGTCGGTGAATGGGTGAGCGCGAGCGAGCCCAGCGCTTCGCCGATCCTGTTCTCCGACGGCTCGCAAATCGCTCTGTCGCAGGGTGCGCGCGCTCGCCTGGCGACGCTCGACGCCGCTGGCGCCCACCTGGTGCTCGAAGCCGGCGCTCTCGACGTGCGCGTGACGCCGAACCATGGCGCTCGCTACCGCTTGAGCTTGGGGCCGTTCGCGGTGGATGTAACCGGGACGCGTTTCGACGTCGGTTTCAGGCCCAGCGACGAGGTGTTCACGCTCACCTTGCACGAAGGCAAGGTGGTGGTTTCCGGTTGCATGTTGGGCGAGGGGCGGACGCTGTTCGCGGGTGAAAAGCTCAGCGCCTCGTGCCGCACGGGGCGCTTCGAAATCGAGGCGGCAGGCGCACGAGCCGAGCCGAGCCGGGCAGGCAGCGGGGAGCCGCAGGCGGCGCTCGTTCCTGCGCCCACGCCCTTGCCAGGCCCCGAGCCCGTCAATGCGCCGGTGGCGTCGAGCGGCGGAGCGCTGCCCGAGAGCGAGGCGACGCTACCGGGGCAAGCTGACTGGCGAAGCCTGGCCAGACAGAGCCGTTTCGTCGACGCCTACGCAACGCTCGGGGCGACGGGCTTCGAGGCCGCGGTAGCCAAGGCCTCGAGCGACGAGTTGCTGTTGCTAGGTGACACTGCACGCTTCGCAGGTAAGCCCGAAGGCGCGCTGACCGCGTACCAGGCACTGCGTTCTCGAGCTGCCGGAGCGGCGACTGCCAAGCGAGCGGCATTCGCGATCGGGCGCGTGCACTTCGACCAGCGAGCGGCGTATGCTGAAGCCGCCCGATGGTTCCGGACCTATCTTGCCGAGCAGCCCGGGGGGCCCTTCGCGCGTGAGGCGGAAGGCAGGCTCATGGAATCGCTGTCGCGGTCTGGCGATAGCGTCGGGGCGCGCCGGGCGGCCGAGCGCTACCTGGCCAAGTATCCGCGCGGCGCACACGCACGGGTGGCTCGCCAGCTGCTCGGGAGCTGAAAGGCGCCGCGCGGGCCTGGTTCTGGCGCTGGGAGCGCTGTTTTGGTGCGCGCTGGTTTGCGCGAGCGCTGCGCCGGCCCGCGCAGCCACGCCCCCGGCGCCGCTCGTGATTGTGCTCAGCAGTGAGCCCGAGGCGCCTTTCGTGCGCCGGCTC
>DATDEV010000494.1:0-2434 GCA_036522995.1 Polyangiaceae bacterium | reverse complement strand
TGCTACCCGCGTTCGCCGCAGCGGTCAGCTCGGCGGTCGTCTTGCCATCCGGTCGCGTGGCGATGAACAGGATTCCGGCCGTCAGGAACAGACCGATGCCGAGCATGGTCACCCACAGCGGTGTCGCCGGCTCCTCGAGCGGCGGGGGGGCCGCGTGATGGTCGTCGTGCTCGTCGTGAGCCTCGTCTGCGTGCGCGTCGTCGTGGTCGCCGTGGCCGCTCATGCTCGGCTTATTTTCGGTTTTCTGGCGGGGGTCAAGCGGGTCTGGCGATAATTCGCGACTTTGCTCAAAGCCCGGCCGGGATCGCTAGCTTGACCCTTCTCGGGCGGGGGCCTTAGGCTCGTCCCCGTACGGCGCGCTCTCCCGAGCACACGCCGTAGCCGCCTGATGACTGCACCCCAACAGCGCTACAAGGTTCTCGAGAAAATCGCGGCCGGGGGAATGGCGGAGGTCTACCGCGCCGAGAGTGCGGGGCTGGAGGGCTTCAAGAAGATCGTCGCCATCAAGCGCGTCTTGCCGCACCTGTCCGAGAAGAAGCAGTTCATCGGCATGTTCCTGGACGAGGCGCGCGTGAGCGCGCACCTCTCGCACTCGAACTGCGTCCAGGTCTTCGACATCGGCGTCGGCGACAACACCTACTTCATCGTGATGGAGTACGTGGACGGCTCCGATCTCAAGGGCGTGATCGAGTTCCGCCGCAAGCTCAATCAGCCGTTCCCGATCGAAGAGGCGTGCCTGATCTGCGTGCGCATTTGCGAAGGCCTGGCCTACGCGCACGAGCTGGTCGACGGCAAGGGCGAGAACCTGCACATCGTGCATCGCGACATGTCGCCGCCCAACGTGCTGATCACACGTCACGGCGAAGTCAAAATCGTGGACTTCGGTCTGGCCAAGGCCAACAGCCAGCTCGAACGTAGCGAGCCGGGCATCATCAAGGGCAAGTTCAGCTACCTGTCGCCGGAGGCCGCCAAGGGCCTGCCCGTGGATGGGCGCACCGATATCTTCGCGGTTGGCATCATCTTGTGGGAGCTGCTGGCGGGGCGTCGACTGTTCATGGGCGAGAGCGACCTGGAGACGGTGCGCATGGTGCAATCCGCGCGCGTCCCGTCAATCCGCGAGATCAACCGCAACGTCGGGGCCGAGCTCGAGCAGGTGCTGATGAAGGCGCTGACCGAGGATCCGGCCCAGCGCTACCAGCGCGCCCGCGACTTTGGCGCCGCGCTCAACCAGCTGCTCTTCAAGCTGGGTCGAAGCGTGTCGTCGTTCGACATCGCCGGGCTGGTCGAGCCGATTCGTCAGGAGCGTGAGGTCAAGAAGCGGGCGCAAAGGCGCCAGTCGATCATCGGCACGCTCATCGACGAAGCCATGCTCGAGTTCACCTCCATCGACACCAGCGGCGAGCGCAAGTCGTCGACGGGGGCCTCGGTGGTCGGCTCACTGCCGCTCGAGATCGGCGGCTTTCATGCCCCCAACGATTGGGGCGAGGATCTGGGCAAGCTCGGTCTCTCGACGCCGAGTCGCCGCGACCAGGCGGGCGACGCTTTCGAGATCGGCAACCTGGCCGCCCTGGAGGACGATCCCTTGGCGGGTCGCGTTCGACCGATCTCCTCGTCGCCGCCCTCCACCAGTCACGACTCGCAGCCGCCTCCGTCCAGGCTCGCCGAGTCACAGCAGGAACTTTCGTCCCTCGCGCCCGAGGCATACCCCGCGCCCAAAGGCTCGGGCAAGGGTGGCCTGGTCGCCGCGCTGGTCGTTTTCGTGCTGCTCGCCGCCGGCGCAGGCGCCTATTTCGGCGGCCTGATTCCGCACTGAGCGGGTCAGCTCATCTGAATCAAGTGCACGTTCTCGTGCACGAAGCTCGCGCCTCGCTCGACGGGGCCGGGGGCGTCGGCGCGCGCGTCCACGCTGACTAGCGCCGTGACGCGCGCCTGCGGGTAAGAGCGCTCCACCTCCTCCGGCGAGACCGAGAACGGCGGCCCACCCTCGGCATCGAAGTGCAGGGTCAGCAGCAGCAGCTTGGCCTTCGGCGTGAGCAGCGTCGGCAAGTGCGCCGTGTAACGCGCGCGCATGGCTTCGGGCAGCGCGATCATGGCCGCGCGGTCGTAGACGGCGTCGAAGCTCCCGAGCGTGGCCTCGTCGGTCGCGAAGAAGTCGCCGACCCAAATCTGCACGGCGCCGTGTTGATAGACGACGAAGGCGCCCTCTTGCCGGCGCTGTGGCTGCAGCCCGCGCTCTTCGAAGAACGCGCGAGCCGCGAGCTCGCTCAGCTCGATGCCCACCACCTCCAGGCCGTGTGCCGCCAACCAATCGAGATCGGCCGACGTGCCGCACAACGGCACCAGCACGCGCACGCAGTCGCTGAGCAGCGGCAAGTGCAGGGCCAGCTGCGGATTCACGTCCGCGCGATGAAAGCCGATACGGCCTTCACGCCAA
>DATDEV010000493.1:0-2464 GCA_036522995.1 Polyangiaceae bacterium | reverse complement strand
CTCGCTCCTGGCTGTCGGCGGAGGCCAGCGAACGGCGGCCCTTGGCGCGCTCGGAATCGAACTCGAAGCTCACGCTGGCGGGGCGCCCAAAATGCTTCTCGGCTGCGCGCGCCAGAGCGGCCACGCTCTCCTTGTCGCTGGCCGTGAGCACGCTGTCCGGCGGCCAGCCGATCACCACCGCTTCCGGCTCGAGCTTGAGCGGAATGGCGTGCCCCAGCATGGCGGCCAGCTCGGGCCGGTCGGCTTCGAGCACGGCGAGCAGCTGCGTGTAGATCTGGTCCAGCTCCGCAACGCTGCGAGTCGCAAGCGGAGGTTGCCCGCCCACGCTGCGAGTCGCTACTGGAGGTTCCCCGCCGCGATCGTCACCGGTCGGCTTACTGCTGGGCGCCGGGCTGCGTGGTTCGCGCGGGCGACCGGCGTAGGCTTGCTGCTCGGCTGCCGGCGTCTCGTGCGGCGGGCGAGGCGCGGGCGCCTGGCGTTGTTGAGGCTGGGCGGCCGGAGCGCCGCCGCTGAGCCGCCGTTCCAGCGCCGATAGACGCGCCACCAGGTCGTCGATGGGCAGCAGCGGTGGCCGGCGCGCCAGGCGCACCAGCAGCATCTCGAAGGCCGCGCGCGGTCGCTCACTCTTCACGACCTCGTCGAAGCCTTGAGAAAAGCCGTGATAGAGCCGGGTCAGGTCGTCGGCGTCGGCGCCCGCAACGAGCTGCTTCACATCGCGGCTCTCCTGATCCGGCAAGTCGAGCAGAGCGTCGGGCTCCTTGACCACCTTGGCCACGACCAGGTTGCGCAGCAGGGCCAGCAGGTCACGCGCGACGTGCGCGATGTCGTAGCCCTGATTGGCGAGGTCGGAAACGATGGCCAGTGAGCGCGAGGCGTCGCCCTGATGCAGCGCCGACGACAGCTCGTAGAGCACGCTGTGGCTGGCGACGCCCAGCACGCGCGCCACGTCGGTTCCGACCAGCTGCTGTCCGCCCCAGGCGATGACCTGGTCGAGCACGCTCATTGCGTCGCGCATGCTGCCGGCGGCTTCGCGCGCCACGATCGAGATCGCAGCTGCGTCGGCCTCGATCTGCTCGGCGACCAGCACCTCGCGCAAGCGTGCGGCGATGGTCTGCGTCGAGATCAGCTTGAAGTCGAAGCGTTGCACGCGGCTCAGGATCGTGACCGGAACCTTGTGCACTTCGGTCGTAGCAAAGATGAATTTGACGTGCGGTGGGGGCTCTTCGAGCGTCTTCAAGAACGCATTCCAGGCGTTCTGAGACAGCATGTGCACCTCGTCCACGATGAAGATCTTGTAGCGATCGCGGGCCGGCCGGTACGGCAGTGAATCCTGCAGCTTGCGGACTTCGTCGACGCCGTTGTAGCTGGCGCCGTCGATCTCCCGCACGTCCATGTCCGTGCCTTGTGCGATCTCGAGGCAGGCGCTGCACTGCAGGCAGGGCGTGATGGTGGGCCCGTAGCTGGCGCCGTGCTTGGGGTCATCGGCGGGACCCATGCAGTTGAGCGCCTTGGCCAGGATGCGCGCGCTGGTCGTCTTGCCCACGCCGCGCACGCCGGTGAACAGGAAGGCGTGGGCCACCCGTCCCGTGGCGATGGCGTTGGCCAGCGTCTTGGACACGTGGTCCTGTCCCACCAAATCTTCGAAGCGCTGGGGGCGCCATTTTCGGGCCAGGACCAGGTAGCTCATCGGGGGGGTGGGGCGGCGGACCAGTGCAGGGGACGCAGACGAACGGGGGAGGGCCTCAACTAGCAGAAACGGGCGGGCGCAGGTAGGGCCGGCGGGCAAGCTCGGATTCGCGTATCCTGGCCCGCGTGCGCGCATCGATGAATTTGCTTGCACTGGCGTCGCTGGTGGCCGCTTGCGGCGGCGCAGCAGCGCAAGCGGCGCAGCCAGCGCCGGCGCCCACCGGCTCGAGCTCGGCGGCGCCAGCGGCGCGTGCGTCGAGCACCGCACCGGTTTCGGTGCGCTGTAGCGCCACGCCGAGCACCGTTTACGGCGACGAGCCGGTGTCCTTCTCGGTCGAGGGCGAGGCGGCAGCCGGCACTGCGCTCGACGCGACGCTCTACGCAGCGTCAGGCCGCGTCGTCGCCCGCACCACCACCCGCGTGCCGGGGCAGCTGCAGCTGCGCGACGTGCCGAGTGGAGACTTTTCGCTTCTGATCGGGGCCGAGCGCGTGAGCTGCGCGGTGACCGTGAACCGCGAGCTGTCGCGTGCTACGTCGGACCGCAACTGATGGCCGCGTACCTGTCTGGCCTGCTCTCCGCCTGGGCTGCTGCTCAGCTCGGGCTGTCGGTGTTCTTCGCGCTGGCCTATTTCCTGGGTCGGCGCGAGCTGGAGTACTTCATCTTCAGTCTGCTGTGCCTGTCGCTGTCCTTGGGCAGTACGGGCGTGGCCTACGACTATTCGCAGACCAGCCTGCCGGCGCGCCTGCTGGCCGATCAGATCACGCACTCCGGCATGAT
>DATDEV010000492.1:0-2527 GCA_036522995.1 Polyangiaceae bacterium | reverse complement strand
CGCTGCGAGCCAAGGCCAGCACCGCGGCCGCTCGAGGCAAAGGCATGCAGGCGGCCGCGCACGTCGAACGCCTGGGGCCGCTGCTGCAGGTGCTGCCGTTGATGGAGCACCAATGGGCGCAGCGCGTGCAAAACACCGAATCCATCCCCGCCCTGCAGAAACTGCAAACACTGCTGGAGGCGGCGCCGTTTGCGGCCGGTGTGCGCGCCGCCAAAGCCCGGCAGCTGCTGCTGGTCGCCGACGAAACGCTGACCGCGACGGGTCCCACGGAGCTGGACGGCGAACGCACGCACCCCGTACGCGTCAGTTTGACCGACCTAGACAATGGCGAGACCCGCCTGCGCTTCCGGCGCACCGTCGATCCCAGCTGGCTCAGTGACGCCACGCGCGCCCAGTTTGCCAGCGGCGTCGACAGCTGCGCGCTGGCCATGGACATACGGCAGGCAGCCGCTAGTCTGCCGTGAGCTATGCCCCGCCCCGGTCGCACCTTCATCAGTAAAAAGGCCGCCCAGTTCAGCGAATCGGTGATCCGCGAGATGACTCGGCTGGCCCACCAGCACCAAGCGGTGAACCTTGCCCAAGGCTTTCCGGATTTCCCCGCGCCCCGCGCGTTGAAGGAAGCCGCCAAGCGCGCCATCGACAACGACAAGAACCAGTACGCCATCACCTGGGGCGCCAAAGCTTTTCGCGACGCCTTGGCCAAGAAGCACGAGCGCACGACGGGAATCGCCATCGATCCGGAGCGCGAGCTCACCGTCTGCTGCGGCTCGACCGAAGCGATGATTTCGGCGCTTTTAGCCACCGTCGATCCCGGTGAAGAAGTGATCGTCTTCGAGCCTTGGTACGAAAATTACGGCCCCGACGCGATCTTGTCGGGCGCGACACCGGTTTACGTCAAGCTGCGCGCTCCGGATTGGTCGTACGATCCGGCCGAGCTGCGCGCGGCGTTCTCGGCGCGCACCAAAGCCATCATCGTCAATACGCCCCACAACCCGACCGGCAAAGTCTTCACGCGCGCGGAGCTGACCGAAATTGGCGCGCTGTGCCAAGAATTCGACGCGCTGATCTTCACCGACGAAATCTACGAGCACATCGTGTACGACGACCAAGAGCACGTCTACCCGATGACGCTGCCCGGCTTGCGCGAGCGCACCGTGATGATATCCGGCCTTTCCAAGACCTTCAGCATCACCGGCTGGCGCATCGGCTACGCCATCGCGCCGCCCGACATCACGGGCGCTATCCGCAAAGTGCATGATTTCCTGACCGTCGGCGCGCCCGCTCCGCTGCAAGAAGGGGCCGTCGCCGCCCTCGAGCTGGAACCATCGTACTACGACGAGATGAAGAGCGAGTACCAGCGCCGACGCGACCTGTTCCTACCGCTCATCACGCAGGCCGGCTTCGTTCCCAGCGTGCCGCGCGGCGCCTACTACGTCATGGCCGAGTACCCCGACGTTGGCATCACCGACGACGTCGAATTCACCCGCTTTCTGATCGAAAAAATCGGCGTCGCGGTCGTGCCCGCTTCCAGCTTTTATCGCCCCGGCAACGCTGACGCCAAGCGCCGCATTCGCTTCTGCTACCCCAAAAAGGACGAGACCCTGCTCGAAGCCGGACGGCGGCTCTCCGTGCTCGCCCGCTAGCGCTGCCTCGTCCTCTATTTCCTGCGCCGTCGCCCCACCGCCACGAGGAACACAATTACCAGCCCAAGCGAATGGCCGCGCGTCGGGCGGAGGCTACAGCTGCTGTCAGCGGCGGCTGGGGCCGCGACCTCGGCACCGGCAGAGCCGCCGCTTCCACCGCTCAGGGCGCCGCTCACACCGCTCACACCGCTCACACCGCTTCCACCGCTCACACCGCTTCCACCGCTCACACCGCTCCCGCCACTGGCCCCGTTTCCGAGCTCGATGTTGGCACACGTGGTGTAGATGGAACCGCGCGCGGCGCCCGCGTCCGAGCAGGCGTCGGCGGCCACATCCGCATCGAGCATCAGCTGGCGCAGGCGCAGGGTGCACTTGGAGCATGGGCTCGAAGGCAGAGTGACGTCGAGACTCCAATGTCGCGGCTCGCCGGACGTTGCCGCCTCTGGCGGAGGAGGATTGCTGTGGGATTTTCGCCCGAGGATCTGAAAGCTTTGATCACCGTCGGCAGAGAGCTCGACCAAAAAGCAGCCGGGGTGATCTACGGTCTCGAGCCACTGCACGTTGAGGGTTTGCCCTGGGGCGTAGCTCGTCAGGGGCTGTGAAGCCGAGAAGGGCACCCCGCAGGCCGAACCATCCTTGTAGCCGTCCTGCTGATCGCGGGGGGCGGGCGCGGCAAACAGTGCGTGTGCGTTGGCGCTACCGGCATAGGTGTGGCCGAACGAGCAGACTAGCGACGCCATCAGGACCCAGCGCGAGCGCATGACGGAAAAGTAGCTGAAAAGCGCAACGCCGACCAGACCGCCGGCGGCAGCGCGACTCCCCATCTCCGCCTTCTGTCCTGCTGATCTTCCTGTGAAAATCTCGATGGCACGAGGTGGCCCGAA
>DATDEV010000491.1:0-5608 GCA_036522995.1 Polyangiaceae bacterium | reverse complement strand
TTGGAGGCGAGCTTCACGGCATCCGTGATGCCCAGCTCACGCGCGAGCTCATCAATGGGCTTGCCGCCCTCGTACGGCGCCAAGCTCTCGATCGTCGGAATCACCAATGCCATTGCGCAGCCGAGCCTACATCATGACCGCTGCCCGCGCTCTACGGGGGAATCAACAGGAAGGGTGGAAGGATGGAAGGGGTTGGATTGAGGGTGCGGGCGATCATGCCACTCGCCTGGCCGGTCACCCTAAGCGTACCCGCGGGAGCCTGTGATGGGATGCCCTGCATCCCATCACGCGCCTTCCACCCTTCCACCCTTCCTGTTCTCTCGCTCGCGCTCAGGCTTCGAGGGGGAAGGAGCCGAGGACTCGCAGGTAGCGGGTGCTCTTCTTCACGGCCTCGAGCGCCGTGATGACCGAGCGCTCGGTCGCGTGGCCGCCGATTTCGACGTAAAACACGTAGTCCCAGGGCTCGCGCCCGGCGGGCCGCGAATGCAAACGGCGCAGGTTGATGCCGCGCTCCGCGAAATGCCTCAAAATGTCGAACAACGAGCCCGGCTTGTCGTCGATGCTGAACAGCAAGCAGGTCGCGTCGGCGCCCGAACGGCTGGCGGGGCGCGGAGCGGCGATCGCGTAGCGCATTTTGATCTCGGCCACGTCGCTCACGTTTTCGCGCAACACGGGCAAGCCCTGCTCGCGCCCGGTCTGCTCGGGCAACAAGGCCGCGCTGGTCGGGTCCTCTTGCGCCAGCTCGGCTGCCACCTTCATCGAGCGCACGTCGATCACGCTCACGCGCGGCAGCTCCGAATCCAGGAAGCGCTGACACGCCGCGTGGCCGGTGGGCGTGGTGTACACCTTCTCCAAGTCGCCGAGCGCGCTGGCGCGCGACATCAGCTCGTAGGTCATGACCAGCGTGCGCGCGCCCACGATCACCAGCTCGGTGTCGATGAGCGACGTGACCGACGTCTGCACCAAGCCGTCACCCGACGATTCGAAGGGAAATACCGCGTAAGCGGCGCGACCGCGCACGACCTCTTCCAGCGCCTCGCGCACCGATGGGCACTCGCTGAAGGCGCCAGTCGTGCCGAAGTGCGCTCGCCCCAGCACGTGACAAAAGCCGCCCTCCGGGCCGAGGTAAGCGACGCGCGGCGTCTGCTCGATCGCGCGCGCTGCGGCGCGAATGGCCGAGAAGATCGCAGTCACCGCCTCGGGCGGGAGGTCGCCACTGGCTGCTGCGCTGAGCGCTACCAGCGCGTCGCGATCGGTGACGTCGGGCGCCGGCTCGCTCTCGGCGCGGGCGCGTATCTCCTTGGAGGCGCGGGCGCGCGACTCCAGTCGTTCGAGGATTTCGCGATCCAGCCGCGCTATCTCCGTTCGGAGCTCAGCCGTGCTGCGTCGCGGGTCCATGGTTCAGCTACTCGCTGCTCCCGTGCTGGACGAACCACCGGGGGAAGAGCTGGACGACCCGCTCGACGACGAGGCCGTCGTGCTGCTGGGCGTCGTGGCTGTGCTCGGTGTGGTGGGGCTGGTCGAGCTCGCGTCGCTCTTCGGCTTGGCGTCGGTGCTCTTGCTCTCACTGGAGGTCGACGTCTCGCTGGAGCTCTCCGAGCCCTTCTTGCTGCCGCCACTGCTGCTGTAGAGGTCGGCGTACCAACCCCCACCCTTGAGGATGAAGCCGGCACCGCCGGAGACCTGTCGTTTCGCGGTGGCTTGATGACAGCTCGGGCACTCGCTGAGCGGCGCCGCGCTGATCGACTGCTCCGCCTCCCAGGCGTGGCTGCAGGCCGTGCAGGCGTACTCGTAAGTCATGCGTCTGTGTTTGAAATGATTCCGCACCGAGCCGTTGTCAATGTTTGTTGCTTTGTCTTGCAGCGGCCCTAGCGCCTCATTGGTTGGTTTGTCCTGAGGCGGCCCATGCCTCTCGCGACCCTGTCGGGTTTAACCACGGGTTTGCGCCCGGCCTCGCCGGGCTTTTTTTGAGGGGCTGCCGTCTCAATGGTGGATCGTGATCTGCTCGTGCCAAGGTCGGGTGGGGTGGATCCAGCTCCCGCCTGCGGCGCTCGCTCCACCTGCCCGCCGTTGGCCTTGGTTCCCCCGAACCCACAAGCTCCGCACCCCTGGCGCTCCCGCCCCCAACCCATTGTGCTGAACGGATACGCACTGCCCAAAAGGTAGGGGTACCGTGGATTCGTCAGCAATTCGCGCGATCACTCTTGTGCACGCGCGTTCAGGGGCGTAGATCCAAACAGAGCGACGTGACGATACATGTATTGACGTACGTTGCCACGGCAACCCGCCCGGTCGGTGCGCCGACCCACATCGGGGTAGCATACGTAATCTCACGAGTCGTCGAGGACAGCTGAATGCACATCAAGAAGCTCGAGATCACCGGATTCAAGTCCTTCGTGGACCGCTCGGTGATTCACTTCGATCACGACATCGTCGGTATCGTTGGCCCCAACGGCTGCGGCAAGTCGAACATCGTCGACGCCATCCGCTGGACCCTCGGCGAGCAAAGCGCGAAGCATCTTCGCGGCCGGGCGATGGAAGACGTGATCTTCAACGGCTCGGAGTCACGCGGCCCCAACGGCATGGCGGAGGTCACGCTGACCTTCGACAACACCAACCCCGAGTACGCCGAGACCCTGCCGCTCGAGTACCGTGATTATCCGGAGATCGCCGTCACGCGGCGGCTGTTCCGCGACGGCACCAGCGAGTACCTGCTCAACAAAACGCAGGTGCGCCTGCGCGACGTGACCGAGCTGTTTTTGGGCACCGGCGTCGGCACCAAGGCCTACTCGATCGTCGAGCAGGGCCGCATCGGTCAAATCGTCAGCTCGCGCCCGGAAGATCGCCGCCTGTTCATCGAAGAAGCTGCGGGCGTTACCAAGTACAAGCAGCGTCGCAAGCAGGCCGAACGCAAGATGGATCTCACGCGGCAGAACCTGCTGCGCATCACCGACATCGTGTCGGAGATCGATCGCTCGCGCGCCTCGCTCAAGCGCCAGGTGGCCAAGGCGGAGCGCTTTATCGAGTACCGCAAGGAGCTCGACGACCTCTCGCTGCACGACGCTTCGCATCGCCTGCTCGAGCTGATCGTGACCGAGCGCGTCGAGACCGACGGCTTGGCCGAATCCAGCACGAAAGCCGGCACAGCGCGCAGCGCGCTGCGCGAGCGCGAGGCCGAGATCGAGGTGGTGCGCGAGCAATCCGGCGTGACCGAAGCGCGCACCGACGAAGCGTCGCGGCGCGCGTTCGAGGCGGACAACGATGTCAGCACGCTGCACGCCGAAATCGAACGTTCGCGCGATCGCTTGACGCACCTGGGCGATCGGCTCGGCACTGGCCGCACGGAGCTCGACGAGATCGCGACCCGCGTGCTCACGCTCAAGGGCGAGCACGCCGACTTCAGCGCGCGCATCGACGACCTATCGCAGGACGAGCGGGCGCGCGAGGCGGATGCGCTGGCCGAAACCGAAGCGCTCTCCGACCTGCAAGGCGAAGAGGCGCAAGCCAGCAACGAGGTACTCGGGCTGCGCCGCAAGACGGGCGAGCTCACTGCGCTGGCCGCCGGTGCCGAGGCTCGCATCGACGGCATCGCGACGCGCGTGGCCGACGGGCGCGCACGCCGTGACCGCGTGGCCGCCGAGCGCGAAGCGCTGAGCGCCGAGCTGACCGATCAGCAAGCACGTCGAACGGCCCTCACCCACAGCGTGCAGGAGTTTGCCGCGGGCAAGAAGCTCAGCGCCGACGAGAAGATCGCGCTCGAAAAGGAGCTCGAGGGACTGCGTGCGCGCCAGCTGGAGAGCGAGCGCGCAGTCGACGCCGCCAAGAACGAGCTATCGCTCAAGCGCAATCGGCTGCGCGCGCTCGACGACCTGCACCGCCGCTTCGAGGGCGTCGGCGCCGGCGCGCGAGCGCTGCTGGCCAAGGGCGACGCGCGCGTGCTGGGCATGGTTGCCGATCGGCTGGAAGCTCCGGAGGAGCTGACACTGGCAGTGGCGGGCCTCTTGGGGCGCACGCTACAGACGGTGGTGGTCAGCGAGACTGCTGTCGGACTCGAGCTGCTCGCCGAGCTGCAGCAGGGGGCGCGTGGTCGCGCCGACATCATCGGACTCAGCGGCGGCGCCAGCGCTTCGGAGCCGAAGGCGATCTCCGACTCGCGCGTGCTAGGTCGCATTGCCGATCGTCTCACCTTCGCCGAAGGCGACGAGGCGCTGCGCGCGCTGGTTGGCGAGGCTGTGTACGTGGCCAATGCGGCCGACGCGGTCGAGGTGGCGCGCCTCGCAGGCGTCACGGCCGTGGCGCTCGACGGCACCGTGGCCCGTCCGGACGGCGTGGTCAGCGGCGGCAGCGGCGACGACGTCGCCAGCGGCATGATCGAGCAGAAGCGCGAGATGAAAGAGCTGCGCGCCGACGTCACGCGGCTCGAAGCCGAGCACGCGCGCGTGCAAGCCGAGCACACGGCCCTGCGGGCTCGCTTGACCGAGGTCGGTACGGCGCTCGAGCGCGCGCGCGAGCAAGCGCACGTGGGCGAGCTCGCGCACATTACGGCCGAAAAAGACTTGGCTCGCGCCGTCAACGAAATCGAGCGCGCCGAGAGCCGCATCGCCAAGCTCGGCCTGGAGCTCACCGATATCGATGCCTCGCTGGCCCAGGCCGCGGTGCTCGAAGCCGAATCGCGGGCCCAATTGGACGGCCTGCGCACTCAGCTCGAGCTGTTGAATCAGGAGCTAGCTCGTGCCGAAAGCACGGCCGCCGCGTGGCGCGAGCGGGTCGCGACGCAGCTGTCGCTCGTGACCGAGCGCAAGGTGCGGCTGGCCCAGGTCAAAGAGCAGGTAGAAGCCGCTCGCGCTGCGCTCGAGCGCGTCGCGACGGCGCTGGTCGAGCTGGAAGCGCGCGGCAGCAAGCTCGACGAAGAGCTGAACGAAGCCTCGGCTGCGTACGGAGAAACGGCCGGGCGCATCATGGTGGCGCGCGAGCAGCGCATCGATGCCGCCGAGGCCGCCAAGCTCGCGCACGTCGAGCTCGACGAAGCACGGACGTTGTTGGAGCAAGTTCGCCAGAGCCTGGCCGGCCAAGAGGCGGAGCTGAAGACGCTGCGCGACGCGCTAGAAGTGCAGGACGAAGCGGTGCGGCGTCACGAGATGGCCGCGCAGCGCATCGGGCTGGAGCGCGAGCACTTGCTGACCAAGGTGCGCGAGCGTTTCCGTGGCTTGGATCTCCGGCGCGTGGTCGGCGACTACCACATGCGCATGCCGCCCGACGCCGAGCAGCGCCGCCGCATCGACGAGCTCACTCAGCTCATCGACCGCATGGGGCCCGTGAACCTCGACGCCAAGGCGGAGCATGACGACGCCGAGCGCCGCTTCAAGGAGCTCAACGACCAGAAGGTCGACATCGAGAAGGCCTTGGTCGAGCTCGAACACGCCATCAAGCACATGAACAAGGAGTCCCGTCGTCGCTTCAAAGAGACGTTCGACGCCGTCAACGACCTGTTCAAGCGGACGTTCCAGAAGATGTTCCGCGGCGGAAAAGCCGAGCTTTCGCTCACCGATCCAGACGATCTACTGGGCAGCGGCGTCGAAATCATGGCCCAGCCGCCCGGCAAGAAGCT
>DATDEV010000490.1:0-2446 GCA_036522995.1 Polyangiaceae bacterium | reverse complement strand
GCGGCGCGCGCGGGCCGGGCCCGCGCCACAAACCCAGGCCTCCCCACCCGATACCGCCGACGGCAACTTACGGACCGTCGGGCACGGGCACGGGCACGGGCACGTTTACGGGGAGAGCAGCAATTCAGGGACACGCCCTAGCGGATGCCGTGGAGCGAGTCGTGGGAAGGGCGGCGGCCCTTTCCGATGCCGGAGCGGGGCGACCAGAGCCAGGCCATCGACACGACGAAGGCGAGGGCGAAGCCGCTCACCAAGGCGCCGAGAGCTCCCCAGATGGAGCCGGCCCAGATGGCGAGCGCGAAAGCCATGCTGACGGCGATCATGATCAGAACGAATGCTTGAGGGTGTTTCATGACAGTCTCCGAGGGTTAGTCCCCGCCGCCGGTGTCGAACGCTTGAGGTTCGACGGCGCGCTCGTGGCACGAGAAGCACAGTTTGCGCTTCGCGTAGGTGTGCAGGTGGTGGCTGGTGCCGCAGCACTCGCAGCGGCAGTCAGCCAGGATTTCGGCGCTGGGCCCTTCGTCGTTCAGGTCGCCGCGAGTCACGATGCCGCAGGGCAGACCCTTCCAATCGACGACCAGCACCGAGCCGACGTCGGCGGCTTGCATCAGCAGCGCTGCGTCGGCAGCGGAGCGGCTCGCAGGCAAGCTCACGGCAGGTCGCATGATTTCGCCGACCGCTTGATCGACGCTGGCCTCCTGCAGATCGCAGGTGCAAACCATGCCCACGACCTGCTCGTGCTCGCAGACCGGGAAATGGTGCACGCCATGCTCGCGCGCGGTGACGAGCGCCGCGGACACGTTGTCGTAGGTTTGAAGCACGACCAGAGGTCGGCTCATCACCTGCGGCAAGGTGCGCGAGGCGGGGGCGGCTCGAGTGGGCAGGTGTGCCGGTGGCGTGCTCATAGGCATGGGCTCTCCTTGGCGACCGAATGGGCCACTGCCGAGTCTGCAAACGCCGTTCCGCGCGTCGACTCGGAAGCTGTGCAGGTTTTTGAAGGGTGCGTGAGTGTTCAATGTGGCGAGCCTGCGGCGGTGGGGAGCTCTGCCCCAAGCGCAGAGCACGCTGCGAGCTCCGGGCGCCCAATCCTGACTGCGGCAGGCGCTTCAGCAGTGCGGCCCAGTTGTTGCTCGAGTGCTGGCACTCTCGAGAAAGGAGAGAGCATCATGAGCAAGGCAACCAATAAGTCTCGCAAGCTGGAAGGTGAGGGCAGCTACACCGCCGCGCGCCAGTACGACTCGGACGTGCGGGCCTTCGTCGACAAGGGCAGCGTTAGCTCCTCCGCAGCCGCGGCCCGTCGCGCGGTCGAAGGTGACGAGTCGGGCGAGCTTCGGCGCGCCGAAAAGAAGGGCAAGGCGGGACCAAAAGCCGCGACCCTCAAGCCAACCGCCAAGTCCGGTCGTAGGGGATAGGACGGACTCCTCGCCAAGGCACGAAACTGAGGCATTTTGTCCCCCACGGCGGGCACTATGTGGCAAAATGCCTCTTCTTGGCAGGCCCAGCCCTTGAAATCATTAATGAATTCCAGCCACCGGAGCCGGCACGCAGCGTGCTTAGGAGCGAGGCATGAACGGCGCACTAGCAGCAGTCGAAGTCCGGTCCCACGACGCCAAGGTGTCTTCGTCGGTACCTAAGATCCTCATCGCGGACGATGACCGCGATATGTGCGAGCTGGCCGAAGCTGGCTTGAGCCAGCGCGGCTATGGCGTCTCGTGGCGGCTGTCGCCCGACGAGGCGCTCGCGCAGCTCGATGTCGAGGATTTCGCCATCCTGCTGGTGGACATCCACATGGAGGGCATGAGCGGGCTGGACCTGTGCCGCGCCGCACTGGCGAAGCGGCCGGATCTGGTGGTCGTGGTGATGACGGGCTTCGGCACCCTGGAGCACGCCATCGGCGCGATGCGTGCCGGCGCCTACGACTTCATCACCAAGCCGGTGTCGATGGATGCGCTGTCGCTGACCATCGATCGCGCGCTCCGCCACCGCGCCATGACCGACGAGCTTCGCCGCTTGCGCCGTCGCGTGGACGAGCACGAGCTGCCGAACGTGATCGGGGACAGCGAGGCGATGCAGCGCATGGCCGACATCGTGTCGCGCGTGGCCGAGACCGACGCCAACGTGCTGATCACGGGCGAGTCCGGGACCGGGAAGGAGCTGGTGGCGCGGGCGATGCACGAGCGCAGCGGCAGGCGCGGACCCTTCTTGGCCTTCAAGTGCGCCGCCGTGCCCGAGACGCTGCTGGAGAGCGAGCTGTTCGGTCACACGCGAGGCGCGTTTACCGATGCGCGTACCTCGCGTAGCGGTCTGTTCGTAGAAGCCAATCAGGGCACGCTGTTCCTGGACGAGATCGGCGAGATGCCGCTGGGCATGCAGGCGAAAATGCTGCGCGCCTTGCAGGAACGCAAAGTGCGCCCGCTCGGCTCTTCGCAGGAAATTCCCTTCGATG
>DATDEV010000489.1:0-6410 GCA_036522995.1 Polyangiaceae bacterium | reverse complement strand
AAAGAAGGCGGGCCCGACGAACGGCAGCTTCGACAGGCCCGGCACGCCACTTGCGGCGCGCGAGCCCAGGCTCTCTTGCGTGTAGCCGATGCCGACGAATGCCGACAAGCCGCCGCCGAACAGCGATAGGGCCAGCCCCGTCGCGTACTGGTTGGTGTTGAGCCAGATCAGCATCACGCCGAGCAGCGCCGAGAGCAGCGCCGCCGCGCCAGCACCAGCCAGCAGGGCCAGCACGTCGCTGCCGGTGTGAACGGCCGTCGCGAAGCCGGCGATGGCCGCCACCAGCATCAGCCCTTCGGCGCCCAGGTTGATGACGCCCGCACGCTCGTTGACGATCAGCCCCAGCGCGGCGATCGCCAGCGGGGTACCGGAAGCAATGGACGAGGCCAGCAGCAATGCGAGCTCGTTCATGCCGCCCTCGCTCGCAGTGCCCGCCAGCGTGACCAGCGCAGCCGACTGTGGATGAACACATCGCAGCTGAGCAGCGAAAACAATAGCAGGCCTTGGAAGACGCCCGTGACCGACTTGGGCAAACCCAGCCGCGACTGTGACATCTCGCCGCCGATGTAGAACATGCTCATCAGCACCGAAGACAAGATCACGCCGAGCGGATTCAGGCGCCCGACGAAGGCGACGATGATGGCCGCAAAGCCGTAGCCCAGCGGAACGTGCGTCGTGAGCTGCCCGACCGGTCCGGTCACCTCCAGCGCGCCGGCCAGCCCCGCCAGGCCGCCGCTCAGCAGCAGCGTCGTCCACAGCGCGCTGCGCGCCGAATACCCGGCATAGCGCGCCGCGGCCGGAGACAAGCCGCCGACTTCGAGTCGATAGCCTGCGTAGGTGCGCTGCATGAACAGCCAGAGCAGCGCCGCACTGCCGAGCGCGAGCACGACGCCCCAATTCGCACGCGCGCCCTCGAGCAGGCGCGGCACGCGTGTCTGCTCGAGGAAGCTGATGGTCTGCGGGAAGTTGTAGCCGTTCGGATCCTTCCACGGACCGTGCACCAGGTAGCTGAGCAGCTGCTCGGCGACGTAGACCAGCATCAGGCTGACCAGGATCTCACTGGCGTTGAAGCGGTCGCGCAGCAGCGCGGTCAGCGCGGCCCAGGCCACGCCGCCCAGCACACCACCGAGCACGACCAGCACGAAGAACCAGCTACCGCTGGCCGGCGTCGCCAGCAGCGCCACCGCGCTGGCCCCGATCGTGCCCAAGATGAACTGACCCTCCGCGCCGATGTTCCACACGTTCGAGCGAAAGCACAGGGACAGGCCGAGGCCGATCAGCAGCAGCGGCGTGGCCTTGATCGACAGCTCGGCCCAAGCGCGTTGGCTCTTGATCGGCTCGTAGAAGAACATGGCCAAGCCGCGCAGCGGATCCTTGCCCAGCACCACGAACAGCACGATCCCGATCGCCACCGTGACGCCGAGCGCGATCAGCGGCGACGCCAGCGCCAGCGCTCGGGACGGCTCAGCCCGTGGCTCCAGCTTGAGCAAGCGGGGCCTCCTTGGTTGGCGGAGCGGAGCCGCCGCTGGTTTCCGGCCACAGACCGCCCATCCATTCGCCGATCAGCGAGCGCGTGGCAGCAGCGCGGGCAAGCCCCGGCGAGAGGCGTCCGCCTGCCATGACCATCAGCGTGTCACTCAGCTCGAACAGCTCGTCGAGCTCCTCGCTCACGATGAGCAGCGCGCAGCCGCCGTCGCGCAGCGCCAAAAGCTCGCGCCGAATCTGCGCGGCGGCGCCCACGTCGACGCCCCAGGTTGGCTGAGCGACGATCAGCAGCTTGGGGCGCGCATCGATTTCGCGACCCACCACGTACTTTTGCAGGTTGCCCCCCGAGAGGCTGCGCGCCGCGGCGTCCGGCCCGCGCGCCTTGACCGCAAAGCGTCGGATCAGCCCGGCCGCCAGTGCGCGCAGAGGGCGGCGCTGCACGAGCATGCCTTTGGGCAGCGACTCCTGGCGCGTGAGAAGTGCGTTGTTGGCAAGCGAGTGCACCGGAACCGTGGCGCGCCCCAGGCGCTCTTCAGGCACGAAGTGCAGGCCGAGCTTGCGGCGCAGCCCGGGCCCGGCGTCGCCGACCCGGCGCCCGCTCAGCTCGATGCAGCTGGCAGCCGCGCGGCGGTCCTCGCCCGAGAGCGCCGCCAGCAGCTCCTGCTGCCCATTGCCGGAGACGCCGGCGATGCCGAGCACCTCACCGGCTCGAACCTGCAAGGAAATGCCGCGCAGCGAAACCCCGAACTCGCTCTGCTTCTCGAGGCTGAGGCCCTGCACCTCGAGCACGACCGGACCTGGCTCGCGCTCGGAGTGCTCGAGCGGAGGCGGCTCTGCGCCGATCATCAAGCGCGACAAGCTGGCGTTGGTCTCGGCGGCAGGGCGCGCGACCTCGCCCGTGACCTTGCCGCCGCGCAGCACCGTGCAGCGGTCGCAGAGCGCACGGATCTCGTCGAGCTTGTGGCTGATGTAGAGGATGGAGCAGCCGTCCTGCTTGAGGCGCTTCAGCGTGGCGAACAGGCCTTCGATGGCCTGCGGCGTGAGCACGCTGGTCGGCTCGTCCAGGATCAGCAGCCTGGGCTGGCTGAGCAAGGCGCGCACGATCTCGACGCGCTGCCGCTCGCCGAGCGATAGCGTATGGACCGGGCGCGCGGGGTCGACCTCCAAGCCGTAGGCTCGGCCGAGCTCGACGATGCGCTCGGCCACGCGCTCGCGCGACTTCTCGGCCAGGCCCAGCCAGACATTTTCGGCGACTGTCAGCGTCTCGAACAGCGAGAAGTGCTGAAACACCATGGCGATGCCGAGCCGGCGCGCCGCCTCGGGGCTGGGCACGCGCACGGGCTCGCCGTTCCAGAGCATCAGGCCGGCGTCGGGCTGGATCATGCCGTAGACGATCTTCATCAGCGTGGACTTGCCGGCACCGTTCTCACCGAGCAGCGCGTGGATCTCGCCAGCTCCGACGCCCAGCGAAACGTCGTCGTTCGCGAGCACGCCCGGGTATTGCTTGCTGATGTGCTGGAGCTCGAGCCTCAACGACGGGATGCTGGCGCCCCGCTCGTGTCCGCCCGGTTTCATGCGCGCACTATAACGCTTTGTGCCGCCCGGATTTTTCCAGCGCCGTTCCGCTTTACGCGCCGAGGCGGGCGCGGCGGGCGGCGAGGATTTTGGCGAAGGAACGCAGCTCGACCTCTTGGGGGGTGAGACCCGTCTTGGCGATCTCGCTCAGATCGATGGCGCCGCAGTTGAGGGCTCGCAGGAAGTAGTTGAGCAGCCCCTGCCCGGTCGCGGCGTCATCGAACACGTCGCCCACCAGCGTCGCCTGCGCGGCCTTGTCGATGAAGTTTCGCAGACGCTCGGCCGCGCTCGCAAGGCCCTCCAGGAAGAAGGCGTAGCAGGTGGCATAGCGCACCGGCAGCTGCGCCGGATGCAGGTCCCAACCTTGGTAGAAACCGCCTTCCAGCGAATGGCGAATGTGGCGGTGCGCCAGCTGCCAGGCGCTGTGCACTACGGCTCGGTTTTCCGCCAGTTGCGCGGGAGTCAGCTCCTTGCCGCGATGCGGCGCCACCGGCATCACGTTGGTGGCGCCGTCGGAGAGGAAGACGCCCGTGCCGGCGAACGAGAGCAGCATCATGCCCTTGGCCAGATCGCACATGGGGTGATCCATCGCCTGGTAGGCGGCCGTGATATTGCACGAGGCCGTGAAGTCGTAGGTGCCGAAATGGGCGCCGCTACAGCGGCCTTCGCAGGCCTCCAGCAGCGCCGGCATGGGGCAGTAGCCGTCAGGCCCGACGATGGCCTGCGTCGTCTCGACCATGAGCTCGAAGCGCAGCGCGCCAGGCGCAAGTCCGTGGCGTCGCTCCAGCAGCTCTAGCAAGCGGACGAGCGTGCGCGGCTGCTCCGGGATCTGGACCTTGGGCAGCGTGACGACGAAATTGTCCGGCAGCTTGCCACCGCTCGCGGGCAGAAGCGCGTCCAAGAACAGCTCGAGCGTGCGCGCGCCGCGCAGCTTCCACTCCTCGCCGAACGACTTGATACGAATGCCCACGAACGGCGGCGCAATGCCTTGCTGCATGGCGCGGGCCAGCTCCAGCGCCGCGCGCGTCGCGGTCTCGTCCTCCTCGGCGTCGGGGCGCGCGCCGAAGCCGTCCTCGAAGTCGATGCGGAAGTCCTCCACGGCCTCGCGCTCTAGCTTGGCTTTGACGCGCCCATAGACGGTCTCGATCAAGCTGGGCGCTGCACCGCTCGCGAAGCCCACGCCTTCCGCCAGGTCGAGCGGTGTCGGCGCGAAAGCGGCGAAGCTTGCCAGAGCCAGCTCACCCAGGCGCTGGGTGGTCTCGGCCTTGTACAGCTGGGCGCCGCCGTAAACGGTATGCACGGGCTGGCGGGTGGCTCGATCACCCGGATAGACGGTGCTGAAGCGGCGATTGGCGCTGGAGAGTGCATCCAGGTGGGCGGCGGCTTCGGTGAGCAGGCTCATGGCTCAGCTTCCTCGGTAGGTGGTGTAGCCGAAGGGGCTCAGCAGCAGCGGCACGTGATAGTGCTGGCTGGGATCGGCGACGTGAAACTCGAGCGTGACGCGCTCGAAGAAGCTCGGGCGCGCTGCCGCACGAAAGTGGGCGGCGGTCTCGAACACCAGCTGGTAGGTGCCGGCCTCGAGCGGCGCCTCGGGCAGGAAGCTCCGCACTCGCCCGTCAGCATCGGTCACGCCCTGAGCCAGCACCCGGTAGGCATCGGCTTCGCGAATCGCCAGGCTGACCAGGATGCCCTCGGCAGGCTTGCCCTGCGAGGTATCGAGCACGTGGGTGGTGATGCCATTCATGTGACGAGCTTCTCCAGGCGGAGGCGCGTGATCTTGCCCTGCTCTGCAGCAGCGATGGCGAGCTCCCTTTCTGGCGCGTGGGGCAGGCGCTGCTCGAGCAGCTCCAGCATTTCGCGCGCGCTCTTGCCGGTGGCGCAGACGATGAACGAAAAGCCGAAGCGCTCCCGGTAGGCCTGATTTTGCTGGCGCAAGGCCAGCAGCGTCTCCTGGCTGGCCTGGGCCGCGCCGGCTTGCTCGGCTTGCGACAGCTCGGCCGTAGCCGCGAAACGACGCCGCAGCTCGTCCAGATTCGCCCCGATCTCGGGGTGGTGCGAGAAGGCCTCCAGGTAGTCGCTCGCCTCGAGCGCCTGCCAGACGGCGTCGGCGCGTTCGTACAGCGCCAGGGCCGAGGCGTACGGACGGCTCGCCAGCATGCCGCTCACCCAGCGCTCCGCGCCGCAGCAGCGCTGCAGCGCTTGGCGCGCATCGGACTCGGCGAGCGCGTTGAGACGGACCAAAGCCTCGGCGCCCGGCAGCGGGAGCTCAGCCATCACGCTCACCCCAAACCCGCAGTCTGCTCACCCCGCCGTCGGGAAAGATCCGCAAGCGCAGGTGGGTGATCGGCGCCGACGTCAGCTCGCTACCGAAGAAGTGGCGCGTATCCGCGCTCAGCTTCGTTTCCTCGAGCAGGGGTTGCCAGGCGGTGCTGGCGATCAGCTCCGTAGGCGCCATGCCCGCAGCGTCGATGCCGTCGATGACGCAGCTGTCGGGGAAGTTCCCCTTGAAGTGAGCCGTGTCGACCTCGATCACCTGCGGCACGCCCCGAGCTGCCAGCCGGATCACGATCCAATCGTGGCCGGGTCCGCGTCGCCGTCTGGTCTCCCAGCCCGAGCCCATGTGAGGCGCGCGCCCGGGCAAGAGCAGGTTGTTCATCCCACCGAAATGGGCGTCCGAGCAGGCCAGCGCCAAGGCCCCGTTCTCGAGCGCGGCGAGATCGTAAAAGCCCGCCGCGACGTGACGCCGCGTCTCGGCGTCGAAGCTCGGCAGCCTCCAGCTCGGGGAGACGCGGCCGTAAGTGCGAAAGCGCGCCACGCCGCCGTCGGGAAAGATGTTGAGGCGCAAATGGCTGACCACGCCGACGTGCGTGGCGACGAACAGGTTCTGCGAGCTGGGTAAGAGCGGAGACTGTGGCAAGAGCTCGTGAAACGGCTGCTCGAGCAGCTGCGCAGCGCTGGCGTCACGCTCCGCGAGCAGCCCCTCGACGGAGGCGAAGGCCGGTTGGTTGCCGTTGAAATGCTGGGTGTCGATGTCGAAGGCCAGGATTTCTCCGGCCGCGCCCAGCCGCAGCAAGCAGTAGTCGTGACCCGGGCCGCGCTTGCGCCGACTCTCCCAACCGTCCATCCACTTGCCGCGCTCGGTGTACTTGCCGGGCACGAACACTGCGCGCCCAGGCTGGAGCATGTTGTCCATCCCGGCGAAGAAGTCGTCGCTGGTGCCGAGGGCCTTGCCGCCGAGCTCCTGCGCGAGCAGGTCGACGAGGCCGGTGAAGCTTGCTGCACTGTTTTCGTTCACGCTGATTTCCGCCGGTGCAAGAGAGGGGCGCCCGAAGCCGCCGTGGCGTGGCTCG
>DATDEV010000488.1:0-5078 GCA_036522995.1 Polyangiaceae bacterium | reverse complement strand
GCGCGCTTCGACCAGATCCGGTCGCAAGCGAATGGCCTCTTGCAGCTCGGGAATGGCGAGCGCCTTCAAGCCCTGCTCTTTGTAGATCAGCCCGCGCAGCAGGTGCGCCTCGGCGTTGTTCTTGTCGCGCGGCGGGTTCTCGTCGCCATAGCCATCGAGGATGCCTTTCAGCGCGTACAGCGCCAAATCCAGGCGGCGCGAGCGGTAGTGATCACGCGCCAACGTGATCATCGCGGGACGATAGTCCGGGTTCTTCTTCAGAGCCTCTTGAGCCAAGCGCTGCGCAGCACCCGAGTCGCCCTGAATCGACTTCACCTCCGCCATCGCGGCGGACAGCGCGGCGCTCTTCGGCATCTGCGCCTGGCGTCCGTTCAAGAAGTCATTGGCTTCGTCGGCCTTACCGCTGCGCGCGAGCAGCACTGCGTAAGCGACGATCGCCGGCTCGTAGTCAGCCACGATGGTGGTGGCTTGACGGTAAGCCTGCAGGGCTCCCGACGTCTCGTTCAGGCGCTCGCGCACCACGCCGAGCGAGTAGTAGGCCTGGAAGGCTTTGGGGTCGGCCTGCGTCGCCGACACGAATTGAGTCTTCGCGCCCTGCAGGTCACCGGCTTGGAACGCCTGCATTCCCGCTTGATAAGCGCTGAGCGCACTGGCGTTCATGGCCGAGCGCTGTGACGCCTCGCCGCTGGTTGGCGCGTCGCTGACGCCAATTTGCTGACCGTCCGGCGTCGTAGCCACGCCGCCGGGTGCGGCGGCCGGCGTGGCGCCGCTGCTCGGGGTCTTGGCGCCCGCGCCCTCGGCGCCCGCGCCGCCGCAAGCGACCGTGAGGAGCAACACGCCGCCCGGAGCGGCGAAGCGTAGGAAGTTGCGAAGCTGCGCTTTCATGGCCAAGTCCTTCATTGCACGAACGCCGGCATGGGCGCAGGCGCTCCGCTGGGCGGAGGCGCGGAGGAGATGCCCGGCCGCATGCGCGGGAACATGCCTTCGGTGTAGTTGAGGTCCTTCACGGCCCCCGTGAACTGCTTCATCTTGGCTTCACCGATCACGTCGGTGAAGAAGGCCAGGCGGCGGATCGAACGGATGACCTGCGGGTTCGAAACGTTGTAGCGCTTGGCCAGCACCACGGCGTTGCCGTAGCGATCGATCATGATCTGGTCGGCGCTGTTGAGCTCCTGATCACGCTTGTCGCGCCAGGCCTTTTGCGCGTTGACGCGGGCGGCATCGGCCTTCTCTTGCAGGTCCGGGTTGTCGCTGCTTTCGGCGCGTTTCAGCAGGGCTTCGGTCTTGGCGTCGAAGATTTTCAGCTCCGGGGCGCGCGTATTGTAGAGCCCGGTGCGCAGCGAGTCGTACAGCGACCCCTGGCGCGCGATGGCCGCCGTCGTCCACTCCGGCGACACGTAGGCGTCGACGACGTGCTGCAGCTTGTCGTACCACTTCTTCGCGTCCAGAGCGTCCTTGTTGTACTGGTTGATCACCTCTTGCATCGTGCCCTTGTAGCGGTGGTGACCTGTCTCGTAGTCGAAGGCCTTGCCGATCTCTTCGTCGAGCATGGTGAACTCGGCCTCGGCACCCATGTTGGCTTCCTTCGAGCCTAGCGCGCTGTTCTTGCCACCTTCTTGCGGCGCGACGCGCTTCCACTTCTCGAAGGCCTCGATGGTGGCGAGCCACCACTTGTTGGTGTCGCCCGCGAGCACCGCCTTGCGTGTCTTGGCCGACCAGTACGCGGCCTGTACCGCGTACTGCGCGGCCGACGCGTTGTTCTTGTTGACGGTGTGGTAGTCGTCCATCGCGCGCTGGGCGCTGCGACGGGCGGCACCGTTGGCGCCTTCGTCGCCGCTGTAGGGGTCCCAGCGCTTGAGCTCGGCGCTGGCCACGATGAAGTCGGCTTCCGCCATCTCCTTGGGCGATGCGCCGAGAGTCTGGAAGCGTTCACGCGCTCGCGTCATGCCGCCGCGATCGCCCAAGCTGCCGTAGAGCGACAGCCCCTGGCGAGCCGATTCGCGTCGGCTCTTCTCGGGGAAGTGCTGGTTGTTGCTGATCTTATCGTAGGTCTCGGCAGCACGTGGGTAGTTGAAGAACAGCACGTAGGCGCCCGCCAGCGCGTCGTACGCGCCCTGAAGGTACTTGACGCGCTCTTCGTACTTCTTCGGCTGAGCGACGACTGGCGGCTTGGCCTTGGCATCGCCACTCTTGAGCGTGGTCAGCGTCTTTTCGTTGCCGTATTTCGAGATGAACAGCTCGTACATCTCGATCGCCTTGTCGTACTCACCGACCTGCTTGTACGCGTAGGCGCCGTTCATGGCCGCCTCGGGCGCTTCGTCGCGATCCGGAGCCGAGTCGAGTGCCACCTTGTAAGCAGCAGCAGCCTCGCGCCACTTCTTGTTGCGCTCGGGGCTGTCGGGCATCTTCTCGGCTTCCTCGTACAGCTTGCGCGCATCGAGGTAGGCCACGCCCTGCTTGACCGGCTTGCGGATCTGCTCTTCGGCCTTCTGCGTTTCGGCGTCGTAGGCGCAGCTCTTGCCCTCCGCGAGCTTGCGGCTTTCAACCGCATTGCCCTCGAAGTTGCTCATGCTGATCAGCTTTTCCCAAGCCTTGTAGCCCCACTCGTTGACGCCGCAGTACTGGTCGTAGATGGGCTTGAAACGCTTGCGCGCGTTTTCGAAGTCGCCGTAGACGAAGTGCAGATCCGCCGACTGGAACGCGTACAAGAGGCCGTTCTTCTGCGGATCACGATCGATCGAAATGCGATCGTTGTACTCGTCGCGTGCGCGAATCGCTTCCAGGACGTAGGCCGGCATCGGGTCCTTCACCGGCCTGCGCGCGTCGCCCTCGCCGGAGAACTTCAGCTCTTCGCGCTTTTCGACGCCTTGCTGGCCGTTGCTCTCCTGAAACACGCGGTACTGATCTTCCAGCACCTTCTCGGCCACGGTCACGACGTAGTAGGCAGACGGCTGCAGGTACTTGTCGTCTTCGTTCGAGTCGCGCACCGCCGCCGCGCTATCGCGCGCCAGCTTCACTTCCTGCGCCTGCGGGGTGCGGCCGATACCGGCCTGCAGCACCACCACCCAGAAGCGCGCGTCCGCCAGCCAGAAGCGGCTCTCGTAGGAGTCCATGGCCTGCGGATCCTGCTCCAGGTACGCGCTCCAGCCCGTTTCGGCCAGGCGGTATTCGGCGATCGCCTTCTCGACCAACGCGCGCTGCTCGCCCGGGTCGTTCAGCTCGAGCGCCTTGTCCTTGTAGCCGCGCGCAAAGTTGGTGTGATCGGCGGCGGCGCGTTTCAAGCCACCCTTGACCAGCTGCTCGGCGGTGGTGAGCGCCTCCGGGTCGTCGCGATTCGCGTCGACCCAGGGCGAGGTACCGACGTAGGCAGCCAACTTGGTGCGCGCCTCGAGCGCCTTGGAGCCGTACTCGGCGCGGGCTTCCGAGCCGTCCGGCGCTAGCCGGGACAGCTGGTCGTAGAGCTCCGCGACCTTGTTCTGCATCACGGGCGCGTCGCGATCCATCGGGAACTTCTTGAGCGTGAGCTCGAGCGTCGCGACCGCGTTGCGGTTCTGCGTGATCTCGATGAACTCCTGCCCCAGCGCCTTGTAGATCTCGACCGTCCACTTCTTGTCTTGTGGAATCAGCTGCGGATCCTGAACGCGCTGGATGGCGATCGCCATCTTCTCTTCCGCGCGCACCGGGTCTGGCTCGGTGTCGAGCACATCGCTGCGCGGGATGTAGGGGTGCTCGGGCGGCGGACCGTCGAAGTCCACGTAGGTGAGCGAGCCGGCGATGTAGGTGAAAGCTTCCTGCCGGAAGTCCGCGCCCGGATCGCCGGTCTTGGCTTCCTGCTCGTCGGCATAGGCGAGCAGCTTCACGAAGTTGTCGACCGCCGTGCGGTAGCGCTGCTGCTTGAAGTACGTCCAGGCGAGCTTGTACAACGCGACGCCGTAGATCGGCGGCTTGGTGTACTGCATCGAGTTTTGATACGCGACGACGGAGCGATTCAGGTTGTAAGGCCCGCCGCGCGGATCGATCTGATCGAAGTGGAAGTTGCCGAGCTGCCACCAAATTTCCGCCAAATATCGCGGATCTTCACCGGGATCGACGGTTTGCGGCAGCGGCTTGCAGCCGTCGTAGGGGTCGACGAACGTGAGCTCTTCGGTGTCGACCAGCGGGCTTACGCCGCGCTTGGGCGCGGCGCGCTTGCCCCGCGCCTGGTCGAGCGGGATCGGGTTCTTGTTGTACCACTCGTTCCAGAACTTATCGTCGTGGTCCTGCGGCATCGGCTGCAGCAGGATCTTGCCGGCGTCCTTGGGATCGTCCTGCACCGAGTAGCGCGAGGAGCAAACCACGACGCGCCACGCCTGCTGGCCCTCTTCGATGCGACCGGCGTCCGTGACGGAGTGACCGAGGTAGTAGTGCACCGCGGCGGTCTCTTCGTACTGCGGGAACTCCCGCACGATGCGGCGATAGATGCTGATCGCCGGCTCGAGACCGGTCGTCAGGTCGGCGTCGGTGCGCGCGCGCGCCTTCTCCTCGTACAGTGCGCCGAGGCGGAACATGGCGTCGGGCGTAGCGCGCGGATCGGCGTTGGGACCCGAGTAGCGCGCGACGAACTCTTCGAGGCGCGCGATGGCATCGTCGCGCGACTCGTCGAGGCCGCGCTTCTCCATGCTCAGCTCGCGATCGAGCGCCGACAGCACGCGCTTGCGCCGCTGCTCGTAGTGGTGGCGCACGATCATGGTCAGGTTGCGCCGAAAGTCCTTGGTCCCCTTCTCGTATTCGGCGGCCTCTTGCTGCAGCAGGCCGAAGGCCTTGAGCTGCGCGGGCGTGGGCGGCGGCGAAGGCGGGGTGCCCTTCTTGATTTTTGGCGTCGAGGCGGGGGTGGTGCTCGGAGCGCCGACGCCGGGAGCCGTGGCTGCGGGTGGCGCCGCGCTCGCGGGCGGAGCTGCGCTACCGGCTGGGGCAGCGGAAGCTGCGGGCGCAGCAGAAGCCGCAGGCGCAGAAGCCGCAGGCGCAGCAGAAGCCGCAGCTGCGGCAGATGCGGGCGCCGTGGGTGGCTTGGCTGGAGCGCCGGCCTGACCAGACGCAGC
>DATDEV010000487.1:0-2789 GCA_036522995.1 Polyangiaceae bacterium | reverse complement strand
GACATGCCGGTTCCGCCGGGCTACCGGGTGGAGCGCCGCTCTGCCACGGGCATGATCGCAGGCGGCGGCGTCACGTTCCTGACAGCCTACGCCGTAGGTCTGGTGCTCGGCGCCAGTCAGAAGTTCGAGAACGGCATGGGTTACGTCGCGATTCCGGTCGCGGGTCCCTGGGCCGCGATCGGCGGGCGCACCTTCAATTGCAAGACCGCCGTGCCCGCCAACACCACCGGTGCGGACGTGCAGCGCACCATCAACAAGTGCGTGGGCACGGCCTACGACGAGGTCAGCACGGTGGTGTTCTTGACCGCCGACGGTCTGATTCAAGCGACGGGCGTGGTGCTCTTCTTCGTGGGGCTCGCGAGCGGCTACGAAGAGCTCGTACGCATCGACTTGCCCAAGACCGCGATCGACGTACTGCCCGAGGGCGGGGCCGCCTTGAGCGTATCCGGCAGTTTCTAGGGATATCTTGCCAGGCTGCTCCCCCGCTGCTACGAGCGGCGGCTCTGTTTCGGGCCGGGCCAACGTGAAGCTGATCATCCAGATCCCCTGTCTCAACGAGCGCGATACGCTGCCCGAGACGATCGCCGATTTGCCCCGCAAGATTCCGGGCGTCGATCAGATCGAGGTGCTGATCGTCGACGACGGCAGCACCGACGGCACTGCCCAGCGCGCCGCCGAGCTCGGCGTGCAGCACGTGGTGCGCTTTCCGCAAAACCGAGGCCTAGCGCGCGCCTTCACGGCGGGGGTCGACGCGGCCATGCGCCTGGGCGCCGACATCGTCGTCAACACCGACGCCGATAATCAGTATCGCGGCGCCGACATCGCGCTGCTCGTCGAGCCAATCATTGCCGGTCGCGCCGAGGTCGTCATCGGTGATCGTCAAACCGAAAAGATCGCCCACTTCTCCTGGGTCAAGAAGCGCCTCCAGCGCTGGGGCTCGCGGCTGGTGCGCAGCCTGTCGGCCACCGAGGTGGCTGATTCACCGAGCGGCTTTCGCGCGCTGAGCCGCAAGGCGGCCTTGCTGTTGTTCGTGCACAATCGCTTCACGTACACGCTCGAAACGGTGATTCAGGCCGGGCGCGCCGGTCTCGCCATCGAGAACGTGAAGGTCCAAACCAACGCCAAGACCCGCGAGTCACGGCTGTTCCGCAACATCCCGGATTACCTGCGCAAGGCCGGTGGCGTGATGTTCCGCGCCTACGCCATGTACCGGCCGGTGCAGATCTTCGCGCGCCTGGCGATTCTGCTGCTGACCGTGGGCGCTGTGACCTGGGCGCGCTTCCTCTACTTCTACTTCGTCAGCGGAGGCGCTTCCGGTCACATCCAGTCGCTGATCATCGGTACCGGCGCGATCGTGCTGTCGTTCCTGGTCGGGCTGGTGGCGATGCTCGCCGAGCTGCTGGCCGCCAATCGCCGGCTGCTCGAGGACGTGCTGATGCGCGTGCGCCGTATCGAGGCGCAGCGGACTCCAGGTGACGCCAGCCCCGTCGAGGGTGTGACGTCTACGGGGCATCCCCCCTGGGTCAACGAAGCAGGCTCGTAGCATCGTGTTGGCGCTCCGCAGGGTCGAGCGTCATGCCACGTGGCTAGTAACGCTGCTGCTGCTGCTGGCAGCTGGCTTCATCCGCTTTTACCGCGTCACCGACTCGGTTCACCCCGACAGCTTGCTGTGGTTCCGGCGCACGCAGGTCTTTTGGCGGATGCTCGGGGAAGGGAACTTCGGGGACACCTACCGTGCGCCACACCCAGGCGTGATGTTGATGTGGCTGAGCGGGCTGGTCATGAAGCTGAACGGCACGCTCGAAGCCAGCATCGATCCACGCGGCTTGTTTGCGTTGAAGGTACCGGGGGCACTGCTCGGCAGCCTAGCGGCCGGGCTCACGTATCCGCTGGCTCGCGCTTGCCTGGGCAAGGCGCAATGGGCCGTGGCTTTCCTGCTGGCGGTCTTCCTGGCGACGGAGCCGTTCTTGCTCGAGCAATCCCGGATGGCGCACCTGGACATGGCCGCCCTGGGCTTTGCGTGGCTGGGAGTGTGGCTGTCCATGCTCGCCTACGAGCGCAGCTCGCCGGTCAGCGCATGGGGCGCGGGGGCGCTGTTCGGCATGGCCTGTCTAACCAAGCTGTCGCTGGCGCCGATCCCCGCCACGCTGATGTCGATTCTACTGGTCGCCAGCGCGCTCACGCGCTTTCGAGACCGACGTGGTCTGATCGTAGCGGTGCTGGCGACGCTGGGCGCGGTGCTCACGATGTTTGCGCTTTGGCCCGCGCTTTGGGTGAGCCCTAGCGCGACCCTGCAGCGAATGCTGCGCGAGGCGAGCGAGGTGAGCGGGCGCGAGCATGGTACGCGCGACCCCGGCGTGATGTTCTACGTGAACTACGCGCTACACTCGACGCCGATAGAAACGCTGGCGCTGACGCTGGTTGGCCTGGCAAGTCTGTCAGGCTGGAGAGGTTTGCCGGCGCAACCGCGCAAGCATCTGGTTTGGGTCTGCCTCTCGCTGTTGCCCTGCATCGTCCTCGTTGCCTCGATGCCGAAGAAGCTCTCGCGTTACGTCCTGCCCGTCACGCCGGTGCTGTGCGTTCTGGCCAGCGTCGGCCTAGCTTGGATCGTTCGACGCGCCCAAGCTTGGCGAAAATTGGCCCCGCAGCTGATCGTGGCAGGCGTAGGGCTGCTGCTGGTCGCGCGATACGCGCGGAGCGTGTGGATTTTGCCTTCGGCGCAGTGCTCTGGCTTGCCAGGCAGCAGCTGCGAGCGGCCTTCCGACATGTATTTCATGCGCTCGGTAGCG
>DATDEV010000486.1:0-8661 GCA_036522995.1 Polyangiaceae bacterium | reverse complement strand
GGAAGAGCGGCACCTGGTGACGCTGCTGCTCGGGCTCGAGGAGCGCGCCGAGTCGACCGGAGCCTCCGCGGCCTACGTGGAGCTGGTGGATCTCGCGCTCGGCCGCGGTCTGCATCCGGGTCGGGTCAGGCACCTGGGCCTGGCCAAGGCGCGGGCGCTCGCCAGCAGTCCCGACGGTGTGGACGCGGCGGCGGCGCTGTTTCGTGTGCTGGTCGAAGGCGCAGGCGACGAAGCGGGTCACGAGCTCGAGTCGTTCGGCGACTTTCTGGAGCGTGCGCCGGACAGCCCCGCGCGCGCCGAGGATTACCGCTGGCTGATGAACGAAGCGGTCAAGCGCGCCGCGAGCCCCCTCGATTTGTGGCTGAAATGGGCCGAAGCGGAGGAGTGTCGCTTCGGCGAGCCGGAGCGCGCCGTCAAGCTGCTGGAGCAAGTGGTGGCCGCGGATCCGGAGCGCACCGACGCACTGCTGGACCTGTCGCGCCTGCGGACGGCGGCCGGCGACGCCAAGGGTGCGGCCGCCGCGCTGCGCGAGCTCTTGCCGCGCAGCGACGCAGACAGCCGTTCCGGCATTCAACTCAAGCTGGCCGCGATCCTGATCGGCTCGCTGCAGCAGCCGGAGGCCGCGCTGGAGCTGGCCGAGAGCGTGCTCGCGAAGCAACCCAGCGACGCCGATGCACTGCGCATCGTGCACCTGGCACTGGGCGCGCCGGCGACGCGTGCTCGCGCTGCGATGCTGCTCGAACGCATGGCGGAGGGCTCCGATGATCCGGATGCTCGCGCCGACGTGATCGAGGCGCTGCTGGCGGTGGCGGCGGCCGATCCCGAGCTGGCAGAGGCTCGCTCACGCTGGATGCGGCAGCTGCTCGATACCAAGCTGGACGTGCCCGAAGAGGCGCTGAAACTGGCCCTGCGCGGCGCCGAAGCCGCTCCCGGCGAGGAGGAGCTGTGGGGCGTCGCCGAAGAGATGGCGCGCAAGCTCGATCGGCCGGGTCCGGTGGCCGAGGCGTACACACGCACCATCGAGCGCGAGCTGCCGGCGGGCGTGGCCGACGCGGTCGGACGGCGCGTGGTCGAATTTCAGGAGGAGTGGTTCGACGATGGCGAACGCGTGATCGCGCTGCTCTCACGCGTGCTCTCGCTGAGCCCGGCTGCCGACTGGGCCTTCGATCGCCTGAAGCTGGCGTTCAACGCGCAAGGTCGCTACGCCGAGCTGTTCGAGCTGTACGACGCGCGGTTGGCGCGCGATCTGTCTGCCAGCGATCGCGTCGAGCTGCTCCGCGAGGCCGCCATGGCGGCGCGCGACTTTGCCGGCAACGCCGAGCGCGCCATCGACTACTTCGAGCAGCTCAACCGCGATAACCCTGGCGATCAGCGCGTCGAGGCCTCGCTCGAGCGACTCTACGAGCGCAACGGCAAGAAGCGGCCGCTGATCGCCCTGCTCGGCTTGCGTCTGCGCGGACCGAACGCCAAGCCCGCCGAACAGAACGATCTGCTCGGTCGGGTCGCCGCGCTGTGGCTCGACCTGAACGAGCCGCGCGAGGCGCTCACGCTGGCCGCCAGGCTGCTGGCCGCGAAGGGTGGCGAGACCGACGGCGTGGCGCTCTTGGAGCGCATCGTCGCGCTGCCCGGCTCCGAGAGCGCCGAGGTCGAGGGCGCACCGAGCGTGCGCGTGGCAGCAGCACGCCTGCTCTGCAAGCACTACCGCGACCAGGAAGCCACGCTCGACGTGGTGCGGATGCTGGAGGTCGAGGCCGACGGCTCGCCGGCCGCGGCGCGGGTAACCCTGCTCGACGAGGCCGTCGAGCTCCGGCTCGGGCCGCTTGCGGACCCGAGCGGTGCTTTCGAGACGCTGTCCGTGATCGTGGGGCTCGTGCCCGACGACCGCGACCAGCGCGAGCGGCTGGCCAAGCTGGCCGAGCAGCTGGGCGTGCTGGAGCGGCGAGCCGAGGTGCTGGCCGCTGTCGCCGACGGTGACGTGAACCAGGTCACGCGCGGTAGCCTGCTGCTGGAAGCCGGGCAAACGCTGGAGCAGGGCCTGGCTGCCACGGCGGCAGCGGCGGAGCGTTATCGCGGCGTGCTCTCGTTGCCCGAAGCGGATCGCTCCGACGTGTTGCTGGCAGCGCGCGCGCTGGCCGGCATCCTGCGGGTCGAGGGTACACCCGAAGAGCTGACCTCGGTGCTGGAGCGCCTGGCGGAGCTGGCGCCGCAAGCGCCGGAACGGCGCTTGGTGCTGGGCGAAGCTGCCGAGGTAGCGCTGGCCAAGCTGGGCGATCCCGCGCGAGCCATCGTGAACCTGGAGGCGCGCTTGAAGCTCGGCGCGGACGACGCCGAGGCCGTCGACGCGCTGTGCAAGGCGCTCGAGCGGGCCAAGCGCTTCGAGGAGCTGGTCGTGGCGCTCGAGCGTCGTGCCGAGCTCAGCAAAGACGAGGCGGCGGCACGCGCTGATCGCACGCGCGCCGCGCAGCTGCTGTCGCGCGCGCTCGAGGATCGCCCGCGCGCCATCGACGCGTTCCGGCGCGTGCGCGAGTTGCACGGGCGCTCCCCCCAGCTGTTCGAGTCGCTGAAGGAGCTGCTCACGGAGGAGCAAGCCTTCGCGGACCTGGCCCTGCTCTACGACGACGAGGTGGCGCACGAGGAGGAGAGCGAGCGTGCTCGCACGCTGTACCTCGAGCTGGGGGCCGTGCACCGACATCACACCGGCGACCTGCTGCGTGCGCTGCAGGCGTTCGTGGTGGCGCGCGACTGGGAGCGAGCGATCGAGGTCGCCGGGCTGCACCCCACCGACGCTGCGCTGGGCCTGGCCGTGGTCGAACGCCTGCGCCAGCTGGCCATCGAGGCTTACGGGGCCGAGCACGAGGCGCAAGCGTTGGCCGCGGCCGACTGGGCCGTGCAGGAGCTGAGCGATCGCCGGCTGGAGCGCGGTGAGTACGAGACCGTGGTGTCCGAGCTGCTCGACGCCAGCAAGCTGCCGTTCTCGCTCACGCGCAAGCGTGAGCTCAGGCGCGACGCCGCTTGTTTGTGCTCCGACCGCCTGGACGACAACAAGAGCGCGATTCAGCTGTTCAACGAGCTGCTCGCTGAAGAGCCCGGTGACGAGGTGGCGCGCGCCTCGGTCACCCGGTTGTCGCTGCTGCTCGAGGAGCAGGGGCTTCACGAGGAGATCGTCGCGCTGTGGGAGGCGCAGGCCAAGGCGCGCAAGGAGCGCGCGGACGGCGCGGGTGCGGCGCTGCTGTTCGCGCGCGCCGGTGAGAACGCCGAGCAACGGCTGGGCGATCGCGAGCGCGCCATCGCCAATCACGAGGCGGGCGCGGCGCTGGGCGGCGAGGCCTCGCTCACCGCGCTGGCCCGGATTTTCCGCGAGCAGGGCAATCTGCCGCGAGCCGCGGAGGCCCTGGAGCGGCTGCTGATGCTGGATAGCTCGGAGCTGATCGCCGAGCGGGGCCTGGAGCTGCTCTCGGTGTATCGCGAGCTGGGTACGCCCGAGCGCGCCAGATTGGCGCTGGAGCGCGCGGCGCGGCTGGCCATCGAGGCTCAGGCCGTGCGGGCGGCTCTGGCGACGCTCTACCGCGAGCTGTCCGATCACGCGGCGCTGGCCACGCTGCTGGCCGAGGAGGCGGGCCGCAGCTCCGATCGTCGTCAGCGCATTCAACTCTTGCGCGACGCGGCCGAAATCCAGCTCACGTACAGGAACGAGCCGTCGCTGGCGGCGCCGCTGCTGGAGCAGGCCATCGCGCTGGATCCGGACGACCAGAAGCTGCGCCTGCGCCTGGCTCAGGCGCTGTTCTTGGCGGGCAGCTACCCCGAGGCGCAAGCCGTGCTGCTCGAGCAGATTCAGCGTTACGGAGCGCGTAAGCCGAAAGACCGCGCGCAGGCGCATTTCCAGCTGGCTCGCGTGCTTTTGGCCAGCCAAAACCAAAGCGATGCGCTGCGCGAGCTGGACGCAGCGTCCAAGATCGACCCGGCGCACCCGGCCATCATGCAGGTCCTGGGGCGCGTGGCCATGGAGCAGGGGGACTTCGAGCGCGCCGAGCGCATGTTCCGTTCGCTGATGCTGGTGGTCGGGCGGGACGAAGACCCCGAGGCGCCCAGCAAGACCGAGGCGCTATTGTCGCTCAGCGAGCTGTCGCTGCGCCGGGGTGACGAAGCGCGCTCGCAGGAGCTGATCGAGTCGGCGTTCGAGACCTCGTCCGAAAATGGCCGCGAAGCACTGGCGCTGGAGGCTGCGCTGCGCAATCGCGGACGCCACGATCTGTTGGCGCGTGCACTGCAGAGTCGGCTGGAGCAGGTGCTGTCGCCAGCCGAGGCAGCCAGCGCCCTGGCGGACCTGGTGGTGCTGCATGCCGAGCACCTCGGGGGTGTCGACCGCACCAGCGGCAGCTTCCGCGAGCGGGCGCAGTCGATCGAGCGCTTGCTCGAGGACAGCCCCGAGAAAGCCAGCGACGGCGCCTGGTCGGCCCTCGGCCGCATCTACGATCACCTGGGGGAAGCCGCGGCCGAAGCACGCGTCCTGGAGCGCCGGCTGGAGCGGGCTGGCGCCGCGCCGCCCAGTGATCCGGACCTGTACTTCCGTCTGGCGCGCGTGAAGCTCGCCAGCCCGGCGTCGCTCGACGAAGGTCTGGGCCTGCTGGGCAAGGCGCTGGATCTGCGCCTGGACCCGACGCTCGCACAGCGCGAGCTAGCGAGCTTGAAGGTGACAGGCGCGCTGATTCCGACGCTGGCGGCGCTCACCGAGCGCGTCGCGCGCTCGCTGGGCGACGCGCGTTCGCTGGCCGAGGTGCTGGTGATCAAGCTCGGTCAGCCAGGGGTAACCGGCGACGCTCTGCGCGAGCTTTTGACGGCGACCGCCGAGCTCGGCGAAAACGACCTGGCGCGGCGCGGGCTGGAAGCCGCGCTTGCCAATCCCGAAGCGGCGCTCACGCCGCGCGAAGCCGGCGATGCGCGGCGCACCCTGGCCAGCCTGTACTCGGCGCAGGGTGAGCTCGGGCTGAGCCTGGATCTGCGCGAGCAATCGATCGCCACGCTGCCGGCGGAAGAGGTACGCGAATACACGCTGCAGCTGGCGCAGGAGTGCGCCGGCATCGAGACCGAGCTGCCGCGGGCTGTGCGCCTGTATCAAATCCTACACGAGAGCGAGCCGCGCCGCCGCGAGCTGTGGCAGCCGCTGCTGGTCCTGCTGCGCGCCACCGGCAAGTTGGCAGAGCTGGCGGAGCTGCTGGGCGAGATCGTGACCGAGATCGAGGAGCCCGCCGAGCGCAGCCAATTGCGCCTGGAGCGAGCGGACCTGCTGCTACAAACCCCGGGTAACGAGGCGCGGGCGAGCAAGGCGCTGTTCGAGGTGATCGCCGACGATCCAGCCTGCATTTCTGCCGTGACGAAACTGCGAGAGCTGCTCGTGGCCACTGGGCGGGTCTCGGAGCTGGCGACGCTGCTGGCGGCCGAGCTCGATCGCGCCAAGGATCAGAACGACGTGCCGCGCGTGATGGGGCTCTCGCTCGAGCTGATTCGGTTGCTTTCGGACAAGCGCCAGTTCGATAGCGCGCTCGAGGTCTCGCGCGCCGCGCTGGAGTGGGCGCCAAACGACGCGAACGTCTTGCAAGCGACGCTCACGCTCTGTGAAAAGCTCGGGGATCCGCAGCTGATCGCAGACGCCATCGAAGGCTTGATGCACATTCAGACCGGTACCGCGGCGGCAGCGCTGGGGCGGCGCCTGGCAGCGCTGCGCGAGGAGCTGGGCGACCGCGAAGGCGCCGAGCGCGCGCTCGAGTCCAGCTTTTCTGCCAATCCGCGCGACTCGTCGCTGCGCGACCTGCTGATCGTGCGTTACACCGAGCGCGAGGACTACACCAAGGTCGCGGGCCTGCTCAACGTGTCGCTGCGCGAGCGCTCGGACGACGCCCGGCTGCTGGATCGCCTGGTCGAGGCGCACCGCGCCGCCAATCAGCCGGACGCCGCCTTGAAGGCGCTCGACACTTTCATGGGCGCGGACAGCACCGACGCCACACTGCTGCGCAAGCGGGCACAGCTGCTGAGCGAGCTTTCGCGCGATGAGGAGGCGGTGGGCGCGCTGGAACAGGGCTACGCCGTGGATCCCTCGCTGGCCAGCGATCTGATCGAAGCGCTGGAGCGGACCATCGCTCGCGCCGAACCGCCCGAGGACCGCCGCCTGACACTGCGCCTGGTGGAGTTGCTCGAAGCCGCTGGCGACGCGCACGGCGCGCGCGCACGGCTGACGGAGTTCGTGCGTGAGGTGCCGGGCGACGTGGTCGCTTTGCGGCGGCTGGCCGAGCTGTCGACTCGCACCGGCAACGCCGAGCACGCCGTCGAAACGCTGTCACGGCTGGTCGACGCCGAGGATGGCGACGAGCTGGTGCGCGACGCGCTGCGGCTGGCCGATGCCTGTGAACAACTGGGCCGTCCCGAGGACGCGCGCAGCGGGCTCGAACGAGCGCTGGCCGTGGATCGGCGGCGTCCGGATCTGAGGCAGCGGCTGCAGGCCGTGTATCAAGCCATCGGCGCGATGGGCAAGCTGTCGGACATGCTGCTGGAGGACGCGCAGAACGCCAAGGACCCGGCGGAACAGAGGCGCCTGCTGCTGCGCGCGGGCGAGCTGCTGCTCGCGACCGACGGACAAGCCGAGGCCGCGCTCCGCATCCTGGAGCTGGTGCGCCAGCAGGATCCGGAGAACATCGAAGCCGTGGTGCTGCTGTCGCGCGCGTACAGCGCGGCTCAGCGCAGCGACGAGGCGCTGGCGCTGCTGACCTCGATTGCGGAGGCCAGCAAGGGGCGTCGCATCAAGGCGCTCGCCCAGGTCTTTCAGGAGATCGCCAACCTGCACCTTCAGGATGGCTTCCTGTCCGACGCGCTGGCGGCGCTGGTGCGCGCGTTCGAGCTCGACCCCAAGAACGGCAAGCTCGCCATGCAGCTCGGCACCCAGGCGCTCGAGATCGACGAGGACGAGATCGCGCAGAAGGCCTTCCGCGGCATCGCGATCATGAAGGCGCCCGAGCCCGGCTCGAACGACGGCGCCACGACCGAAATGAAGGCCGACGCCAACTACGCCCTGGCCGCCCTGGCGCGCAAAGCCGGCGACCTGCGCAAGGCCAAGGTGCTGGCCAGCAAGGCCCTGTCGGAGAACCCCGCCCACGAAGGGGCGCGAGCGCTCCTGGCGGAGCTGTGATAGAGCGGGCCCCGTCATGAAGCGAGAGAAGCGTCTAACGAAGCGTGAGAAGAAGGAGCAGACTGGAGGAGGGCAGGCGAGTAACCACGCGGGCCACATCCACTGCATCGCGTGCGGTCGTCACATTGACCCGACCGAATTCTCCGCGGCGCCGCCCTCGGCGCTGGTCATCACCTGCCAGCACAAGTCACAGTTTCCGTCGTGCACGACCTGCGAGGTCACGGCCCGCTACTTGGTCGAAGAGCACGACCGCACCGGCAAAGCCGTCAACACCGCCGCCGCCTTCCACTAGCCGGCGTCGAGCCAGGCGAGGGCCGAGCGGTACATCTGGGTCTTCTTTTCGAGCGGCACTTCGTGGCCCATGTTGTTGGGCGTGATCACGCGCGTGGGCACGCCGGCTTTCTGCAGCCAGGCTTCCACTTGGTGGGTGCTTTCGATCACCCCGTCGTGCTCGCCAGTGATCAGGAACACGCGCCGCACTCTGTCTTTCGCGGAGCCGAGCGCCTCCAGGCCTGGGCCGCCCCAATACTTGGAGCTGGCGGCCAGGATCAGCCAGCGGTTGAAAGTGCGCGGTTCGCGCACGCCGACGTTCATGGCCGCGTAGGCGCCCTCGGAGAAGCCGATCAGCGTGTTGCCCCACAGCTGCACGCGGCGACCGTACTTGTCGCGCAGCGCGTTGATGGCCGCCATCGTCGCGTGATGCGCGCTCGGCCAGTTGTTGTCCCACGCTCGCCCGTCGCCGTACGGCACCGGACCGCTCGGACACACCAGCCACCCGTAGCGGCGAGCCACCGAGGCCCAGCGACGGCAGTCCTGCTCCGGGTGACCACCGCGGCCGTGCAGGTAAACTAGCACCGGCCTGAGCCCCAGGCGGCCCTTGCCCTGCGGCTCGAAGTAGTAAGCGGGCGCTGCGCCGGGCAAATCGATCTGCCTCAAGCCGCCACCCACCGAGCGATCGTCCGGATCCTCGCGCTCGCGGCGCGCCTCGGCTTGCTTGGGGGCTTCGGCTTCGCGGGGCGCCTCGCCCGGGCTGTCGCTGCGGACGGAGGCCGTCACGGTCTGCGGGTCTTCATCACCGGGCTCGGGGATACTCAGGCGCTGGCCGGGCTTGATCTTGTCGCGGCGGGTCATGCCGTTGGCCTTGCACAGGGCGTCGATGCTGATCTGGTAGCGCTTGGCGATCTTGCCCCAGGTTTGCCCGTCGCCGACCACGTGCTCTTTGGCATCCGCCGCCCCCGCAGCCAGCAGAAGTGCGCTGAAAAGTGCGAATCGGGCCCAAAAGCGCATCCGTAAGTGCGTAGCACAGCGCCCCTCGGGCCGCGAAATTTCCGGCCCAGGTTCCGCCTGTCACTGCGGAGCCGGCCGTAATGAGTGTCCGCCCTTGGCGAAGACGTTCGGTGCGCTTCGCTTCGTTCGCCGCGCCGATGCAGAATCGGCGCACCTGCGCTCACGAGCGGCATGGTAGCCCAGTGCAATGTTTCACA
>DATDEV010000485.1:0-5795 GCA_036522995.1 Polyangiaceae bacterium | reverse complement strand
ACGAGTATGATCAGGATGGTGCCGAGCGCCGAGACGGCGATCGCGCGCGGAGTGTCTTCGCCGATGGTCTTGATCATGTCGGCGAAGATGACGGCGCGGCCGGAGCCATGGATGACCTCGCCGGTCGGCAGCTCGACGTGGCGAAAACTATCCGCCCAGCGCATCAAGTACTTCGCGTCCCACACGCTGTTGCCCGCCCTCGGAGCGATGTAGACGATACGGCCGCGGGTGCCGTCGCGCTCGGTGAAAGCGCGTGCGACTGGCTCCGGCAGATCGGCGATCGCGATCTCCTTCAGCTCGCCCTTGGGCAGGCGCGGCTCGATCTTCGCCCAATCCTGGTCGCTGATGAAGCCGCGGCTGCGCGCCTTTTCGATGCGCTCCTTGAGCGCCGCGATCAGCGGGAGCTTCGCGGCCTGATCGCTGGGCAATAGCGAAAAGATGCTGACCGTCTTCTCGAACGGCTTGGCGTCCTCTGGCGCATCCTGGAGGCGGCGCGCGAGCACGGCCTCGAGGGGCTGCACCTGATCGACACGCTCGGTGACGATCGCGATGCCGTCCTGGCCGATGCGACCAACCACCTTGTCCACCTGGTGAGTCAGGCGCTTGGCGGCGCTCTCGTTGCTGGTGTCTTCGTTGCCGATGTTGTGGAGCCGATACTCCATCGGATCGTCGTAGAAGTAGAGCGCGCTGAGCGCGACTGCCACGACCGTGACGCCGGCCCCGACCCACGACACCAGCCGCGGCGCGCCCAGGCCCAGGCGCAGGAACAGCACGCCGAAGTAGTTGCCCACCCGCAGCGATTTCTGGTCTTCGCGGTACGCGGGCCACACGCGCTCGCTCGCCGCCAGCAGGGCGGGCGTGAACAGGTAGGTGGTGAGCCAGCAGAAGAGCATGCCGTAGCCACCGATAATGCCGAAGTGCTTGAAGCCGCGGAAATCGGTCACGATCAGCGAGCCGTAAGCGAACGCCCCGGTCGCTGCGGAAGCCAGCGTCGGAATCCAGGTGTCGCGATGCGCGATGCGGATGGCGTCGGGCACCGTGAGCAGCTGGTCGCGCCGCGCCTCCACGTAGCGAGCCATGTAGACGATGCCGTAGTTGATGCCGTTGCCGGCTATGATGCTGACCAAAAAGCCGGTCGAGCTGTTCAGCGAGCCGATCGTGTAGTTGGTGAGGCCGAAGGTCCAGAGCAGGCCCACCAGCAGCGAGCCGCCCATCGTCATCACCACGCGCACGCGCATGAAGTACAGAAACACCACGCCCAGCACGCCCAGCACGCCGGTCGCGCCGACCTCGCTCAGGTCGCTGGTGATGCGCTCGTATTCTTCAGGGCCGGTCACCACGTCGCCCGTGTACAGGGCGACCATCGTCGGCTCGAAGCGCTTGGGGTCGACCTTGGCCACGGCGGCTTCCACCAGTCGCCGTAGCTCGTCGGTCTTGGCCTTGCCGCCCACCGGCGTGCGAATCAAGAGCGCGATCAGCGAGCCCTCGGCGTTCTCGTAGTAGCCGTTGGGGAAGGGCGGAGTCTCGGCGCTGGGCGTGGTCTGGCGCGCCGCCAGCTCCTTTTCGATACTGTCGGCGGTGATGGGCGGCGGCTCGTCGTCCTCGTCGAGCAGTGAGCCCTGCTGCTTGCTCACCTCCCAGTCGTAGCGCTCGTTGATGCGATCGTGGGCCCGCTTCAGCTCGTCGAGCTTGGCGTAGAGCAGCCCGTTCTGGTCGAAGAAGGTGCGCGCGTCCTTCACGCCGTAGTCGATGGCGCCCACCCACTGCTTACCCAGGCTGTTGAGCTCCGGCAGCAGCGCGTCCACGCAGGCCTCGAGCTCACGAGACTTGCCTCCCGTCTGGGTGCGCAGCACCACGCTGAGCGTCGCGCTGCCAGCCAGGCGCTTGCTCACGCGGCGCATCTCGATCACGCTCTCTTTGTTGTCGGGGAGCAGCTCCGAGAAGTCGAGCTTGAGATTGCCGAACAGCTTGACGGTGGCGTAGCTCGTGGGCAAGAGCGATAGCGCCGCGACGATCACCAGCAGCCAGGGGCGCCTGGCCTGCAGCTCGGCCAGGAAGGCAAGCCACCTCGGCAGGCGTCGTTCCTCATCCTCGCTGGACTCTGGCGGCTTTTCCGAAACGGACATCGCTAGGGTTCGCCTGTTATCACAAACCGGAACGTCCTAGGGCGGCCCCAGATTTTTTCACAGGGAGATCGGGAGATCGGGAGTTCTGCGAGCGAGCGGTTGGGGTGCCAAGTTGATTGAGTCCACGCACTGTGCTTTTTCGCGCCGTAACGCCCTCTACGACTCGAGGACACAAGGCGACGCGAGCGCCGTATCGAGCTTTCGCCCCGCTCGTCCTCGCACGACTCCCGATCTCCCGATCTCCCTGTGAAAATCTCGAGCGCTAAAGGGCGACCCGTTGCCGCTACGGAAGTTTCTGCGAGGCGAGCTGCAGCTGGGCAGCCCCTAGTGCGGGTCGGTGGGCAACGGCGGGGGCAGCGCGTGGTCGGTGGCGCTGCGCTCTTCAACGGGCAGGGACAGCTCGAACAGGCGCTGGCGCTCGTCGTGCGTGAGCGGCGCCGACGAGCCGTACAGTCTGCTCAAGCGCGCCGCCTGACTCACGTCGCCGAGCAGGATGCCGCTGACCAGTCGGCTGTCGCGCAGCACCAGCTTCTTGTAGCGCCCGCGCCCGGGCTCGCCTAGCTGAACCACGTCATCGTCGTCACGCCGCTCCGGGCTGCCCATGGTGGTCATGTTCAGGCCCATCACGCTATACAGCGATGCTTGCTTGAAGCCGACGTAGCGCGCGTCCGCATGCTGGCTCGTGAGGTGCTCGGCGATCACCTCGGCTTGCTTGTCGATCTGCTCGGGCAGCGCGTGGATCGAGCCACGCCACTGGGCGCATTCGCCCAGGGCGTGCACGTTGAAGTCGTCCAGCGATCGCATGCGGCCCTCCACGACCACGCCGCGCTCCACGCTCAGACCACACTGGTAAGCCAGCCAGGTGTCGGGTTGAAAGCCCGTGGCCAGCACCACGATGTCGCATTCGAAGCTGCTGCCGTCCTGAAATTCGAGCCGGCGCTGCTCGCCTTCGGCGTGGATGGCCACGGCGCGCTTGCCGAGCTGCAAGCGTGCGCCCGTCGACTCGAGCTTGGTCTTGAGCATCGTCGCGGCCGTGAAGTCGAGTTGGCTGCTCATCAGGCGCGCCCCTTGGTGAAACAGCTGCACCTCGGGACAGCGCGCGGCCAGCGCTGCCGAAAGCTCCACGCCCAGCCGCCCGCCGCCCAGCACCGCCACGCGCTTGACGGCCCCGGCCGCGGCCGCCAGAGCGTCGCAGTCGTCGAGCGTGCGAAATACGTGCACCCCCGGGTGCAGCGAGCCGTCCGGTTGCAAGAGATTGCGGATGGACGGCAGGTAGGGGCCGCTGCCCATGGCCAGGATCAGCTTGTCGTAGCTGAGCGACAGTCCCTCGGCCTGAACTTTGCGGCGAAATCGGTCGATCAGATGCACCTTGTTGCGTTGGTGCAGCTCCACGCCGCGCGCCGCGAACCAGCGTGCGTCGTAGCGCACGATCTCGGTCGCGTGCGCATCGCCGCGCAGCACGCGCGGCAGGTCGAAGCGATCGTAGGCTCCGTGCACGTCGCGCTCCACCACGTCGATCTTCAGCGAGTCTCGCGGCCCGGCCTCGGTCAGTGCCCGCACGGCGCTGGCCCCGGCAATTCCCCCGCCGATGACCACGATGCGCTGTTTGCTCATGGGCTCATGGTGCGGCGAGGTTGGGCTGAGCGTGGCCCGAGAGTAGCATCCGCTCGCGCAGCGCCGCGTCGTACAGCTCCTGCTCGCGTACCTTGTGCTCGCGGCTGAAGCGCACCGCGATGGCGCACGCCGCGGTGCCGAGCACCACCATGCCCAGCACCGAGAAGCACTCCTGCACGCTGCCCGTGCTCTTCAGCAGGTAGCCGGCGGCCACGGCGCCCACGTTGCCTCCGGCGCCGACGATGCCGGCCACGCCGCCGAGCGACTTCCGATCGATGAAGGGCACCAGCGCGTAGGTGGCGCCGCAGGCCATGTGCGTGAACAGCCCGAAGATGATCATGGCCGCGATCGCCGCGGCTGCGGAGGTGGTGTGGGAGAACAGCAGCAAGCCAATGCCTTCGCCCAGCATGAGCGTGAACAGCAGGCCGGTGCGGGCGTCGAGCCCCTTGGCCTTTGCCACGCGGTCCGACAGGATGCCGCCCAGCGCGCGCGCGAACAGCGCCAACAGGCCGAACGAACCGGCTGCCATGCCCGCTGCCTGTAGGCTCAAACCGTAGCGCTCCACGTAGTAGCTGGCGGCCACGTTGTGCACGAACAGCTCGACCCCGAAGCACGCGCCGTAGGTGAGGAACAGCATCCACACGCGGTAGTTGCGCATGGCCGCCTTGAACACGGCCAGGCCGCCGGCCTTGCCGCTGCCGGCGATGGCCTCACCGCGGGCGCGCAGGTCACGGTAGTCACCCGCCGGACAGTCTTGCGTGAACTTCCAGTACAGCACGGCGACGATCAGCATCATGGCGCCGGGGACGAGCATCGTGACGCGCCAGCCGAGCGAAGGCGTGAGGCCGAGCGCCAACGCGCTCGCCAGAATCACGGGCATCAGCGACTGCGTGACGCCACCGCCGGCGTTGCCCCAGCCCGCGGAGGTCGCGTTGGCCGTACCGACCACGTTCGGCGCGAACATCACCGAGGTGTGGTACTGCGTGATCACGAAGCTTGCGCCGATGCCGCCGATCAGCAGGCGGCAGATCAAGAACGAGGTGAAGCCCTGAGCGAACGCGATGCCGATCACCGGCAGCGCGCCGAGCGCCAGCAGCGCCGTATAGGTTCGGCGCGGGCCGTACTTGTCCGTCAGTGGCCCCACCACCAGGCGCACCAGGATGGTGATGCCCACCGCCGCGATGTTGATGTCGGCGATCTGGTCCTTGGTCAGCGAAAACTCGCCCTTGATCACCGGCATCAGCGGCGCCACGGCGAACCAGGCGAAAAAGCATACGAAGAACGCCAACCAGCTCATGTGGAAGGCGCGCATCGCCGGCGACGAGAAGGACAGTAGCTCGATGCGGGTCGCCTTACCCGCTGGGGCAGGCGACCCGTTCACGACGAACGCTCCGGCTCGCCGAGCTCCACCAGAATACGCCCGCTTCCGTCGATGCGCGTGGGATAGACGCGCAGCGAGCAGTCGCTGCCCGGCGACTGGCCGGTGCGCAGGTCGAACTTCAGCGAATGCAGCGGGCAGATCAGCGTACCGGCTCCGAGCAAGCCGTCCGCCAGCGGTCCGCCGCGATGTGGGCACTGGGCCTGCGTGGTGTACACGACGCCCTCACGCCCGCGGAACACCGCGAGCTCTCGGTCGCCGACGCTGAAGGTGCGCCCTTCTCCTTCTGGAATGGCCGTAACGGGTCCCAAGGTAACTTCCATGGTTTGCCTCACTGAACGATGGGCAGTAGCTGCTTGAACTGGTTGGCGGTGGCGGGTGCATCCGCCTCCAGCCACGGGTCGCGATGGGCGTCGACGGAGCGCTGCAGGGCCGCGTCGAGCCGCTCGGCGATGCCTTCGCTGTCGTCGATCACCACGCTGCGGATCTTTTCGACGCCGACGCGCGCGACGAAGCCGTAGGTGCGCTCGAGGTACTTGGCGTTCTCGCGGTAGTACTGCAGGAAGCGCCCGGTGATGCGCAGCACCTCGGCGTGCGAGCCGACGGTGCAGAGCAGATCGCCTTTGCGGATGTGCGCCCCGGCAGCGCCGCCGATGTACAGCTCCCACTTGCCGCCC
>DATDEV010000484.1:0-7474 GCA_036522995.1 Polyangiaceae bacterium | reverse complement strand
GTCGGCACCTTGTCGCGCGCCGGCGGCAGCTCGCTCGACCGCGCGGGCGCCACGGACGACGACGACGACGGCGGGCGACCGCCGGTCGGCGACTCGTTCGCGCTGAAAGCACCCACGTCCTTGGCGAGCGCCTCACCGATCGCGCGCAGCGAGTCGTGACTGGCCAGTGCAGCCGCCACGGCGTCGCGCGAGGAGGCGCTGGCATCCTGAAAAGAGATCGATGGCGCGCTCGGCGCCTTCAACGAACCGAGCGCCACCGTGTCACCCGGTGGCGGGGGCGACGAGCCAGGCGGGGGGGGCCCCGAGCCGGGCTGGGTGGAGTCGCGCTTCGGCTTGGGCGGCGGCGCCAGTTTGCGCGAAGTGGGAGACACGGAGTCGTGGCGAGGGAGGGGCGCCGGCTCGGGAGTGACGACCACCTCTACGTCGTCGGCGTCGCCCGACGGCTCCGCGCCAACCGGCGCCGGGATAACCAGGGTAGCCGCGAGCGGCCGTGCATCGTCCGAGGACTCGCTCATGATTCGGAGACCAGCGATTGTCCCAAACGCACGACGCCGGTCTGGCGCGTCAGGGTGAGCCCGGGCTCGAACAGCACCACCGCCGTCGATCCCAGGTGGAACATGCCGAGCTCATCGCCGCGCGCCACGGGCAGCCCGGGCTCGATCGCGTGAGTGCCGGGTGGCACGGCGGGTCCCGGCATCGCTAGTACGCTGATGCGGCCGACGATGGTGGCGCCCACCATCACGACCGTCACGCGCCCGAGCGTTTCGGTGTCGATCACGATCGCGACCCGGTTGTTGCGCACGAACAGCTGCGGCACGTAGCGCTCACCGATGCTGTTGACCGGAAACAGGTCGCCAGGAATGCCACGCAGCAGCGTTACCTTGCCGTCCACCGGCGAATGCACGCGGTGGTAGTCGCCAGGAGCCAGGTAGACGACCGCGAACTGGCCGCCCGAATAGCGCCGCGCGTCCTGCTCGTCACCGATGAGCTCACTGGCTTCGTAGAGCTGACCTTTGACGTGAATGCGCGACCCGGTATCGATGCGTCCCAAGCACGACAGCTTGCCGTCGGCAGGGCTCACCACTGGCTCGGTGCTGATGCGACGCGCGCCCTTGCGCAGCGGGCGCGTGAAGAAGGCATCGAAGCTCGGGTACGAACCGAGCCGACCCTCCGCTTCATCCATGTTCACGCCGTACGCGCGGCAATAGGCGCGCTCGACCGCGCGAGCCAAACCGCTTGGGATCGGTTGGTCGCACAGGCGACCGACGGCCCGGCTGAGGTGGACGCGCGGCAATGCGCGCAGGATCTGTGCGGCAGCGAAGGTACTGAGGCTCACCAAAAATCCGTTGAACTACGCGGAAATCGACCGCCCATCGTAGGGCGAGCGCGGGCCAGTGGTCAATCTCGGGGGAGTTTGCGCGCTGCTTCGCAGAGCGCCTTCCAGTCAGGAGACGTAGGAAGCCTGGCCTCGTCAGGCCGATCGCCCACCGTGAAGCGGCCCTCGCAGGCCACTTCTTCCGCCAGCGGATCGGACGCAAGCCCCAGCTCGAACGCGCGAGCAGCGGCCAGCCGGTCAGAGTTTTCGAACAAGCGCCCCCGGAGCCCGAACCAGGGTCCGTGGATGCCGTCAATTTCCGTCTCCACCCCAAGCCGGGCCGCCGCGGTCTCGTTGGCGACTGGGGCCCCAGCCCCATTCGCGCTGCCGGTTGCGGGCCCGATGTGACGGGCCAGCTCGGCCCGCGCGACTCGAAACCGGTAGCCGGGCGAGCCGCCGGCGGAGCCGGGCGAGAGCACGAGCGCCGCCGCCGAACCGTGACCGGCGTCGAGCAGCAGGTCGCCTAGCCGCGACCGGCGGGCCAGATCACGAGCGTCGACGTTGCCCAGCCGCGTCGGGGCGCCGACCACCTGACCGAACGGTGAGTCCAGTAGGTACTTTTGCCAACGCCGATTCCACTGCGCCAGGTCGTAACCGGAGACGCTGCGCAGCGCCGAGCTCGGTTCGTCGCTGCCCAGCCCCTTCATATCGGCAAGCAGCAGGCGCAGCGCGGCGTCGCCCTGTTCGCGCACGAAGTAGCTCACGAAGCTCTGCACCTCGGCGTAGGCGGTGGACGCTGCCTCGGGCGATGGCAGCATGGCGATGGACGGCCCCAGCTTGTCGATGCCGATCTGTTTGCCGCGTCGCAGCGCGCGCGCGGCGGTCTCCTCGGCCCAGTCCTTGGGATCGAACGGGCGCTCCTCGCGCCAGCGATTCTCTTCGCGTTTGGCGACGCCCTCCTGCAGCCAGAGCGGCGCGCGGTCGCGCGAGGCGCGCGTCACCAGCAGGTGGGTGAGCTCGTGAGCCAGCGTGTCTTCCCAGTGATAGCCGGAGCGGGTCGCCCGCGGCGAAAGCATGATGATGCGCCCGAAGCGCGCGACGGCCAGGGTGCCGGTCGTCTCGGCTGCTTCCAGCGGCAGACCCGTGACCGCCGAGAGCGAGAACAGGTCGCGCACCAGATCGATGCGCAGCGGACGCGGCAAATCCACGGCCAGCTCCGTGCCGATGCGATCGCGCGCCTGCGCGGCGACGCGAAACACGAACGGCGCAAACACCCGGTCCGCGTCGTCCTGCATGCGCAGCCAGATGCCCCGCTCCTTGTCCTCTAGGATCAGGCCGGCCGCGGTCGCGCGCGCACAATTCCTGGCGATTTCGGCCAGCTGCGCGCCTTCGCGGGCTTCGGTGACGGCGGGGTTGGACAGCAGCGCGCTGGCCCCGACGCAGTCACCCAGGTAGACGAGTAGCCGCGCTCGCTCGTACAAGAACTGCGGCGTTTCGTCGCTCGAGCTCGCCAGGCGCCCGGCGCGCTCCAGGTCGATCTCGGTGATGGCGTCGTCGAGCGCGCGGACGTCGACGGCGCCGCCAAGCTGAGCCCGTGAGGCGCCGCCCCAGGTGAGCGTCGCGACCAGCAGCAGAAGCAGGCACAGGCCGAGGCGACGCTTCATTTGAGCAAGCCCTCCGCGTAACGCTTGACCGCTGGCCCGAGCCTGCCGCTCTGATCACGCGACAGGCCTTCCAGCACCCGCTTGCGGAAATCCTCGGCGCGAAGATTCTTGTCGCGCCCCGGCACTTCGGCATCCTGGCGCACGCCCTTGTCGTTGCCGGTGCGGTCGTCCTGCGAATCTTGCGGAGCGTCGTCCTTCTTCTCGTCGCTTTTGCCGTCGTCGCTTTCTTGATCCAACCAGCGCTGGGCCTCGCGCTGCAGCGACAGCCCCTGTTCGCCACGCCCATTGGACAGCTCGCGAGCTGCATCGCGCATCAGGCCTTCGGCCTTGTCGAGCGCTTCGGCGACCTCCCCCGGCAACGCAGCCTCACCGTGGCTGCCGCGACCAGAGAGATTCTGCGCGCGCTCGGCCAGCTCGCCTTCGCGTTTACCGGAGCGCTCGAGCGCCTCCTTGGCACGCGCATCGGCGGCTTCCTGCGCCTTCTTCAATAGCTCTTCGACGAAAGCTTGCTGTTTTACCAGCTCCTGCTCGGCGCTCGTCAGCGCCTGGGGCGAAACGTTGCCGTCGCCTGCCTTGCTCGCTCCGCTCAGCTGCTGCCTTGCGCTGTCGGCGCTCTGCTTGGCGTCCTTCAGCGCCAGCCGCGAGAGGCTCTCGGCCATGGCGCGCCCGTGCTCGCGCGCGAGCGCCGCGGCTTGCTCGGCCGGTGTCTGACCAGGCGCATAGTCGGGCAAGCCTTCCAGGGCGCGGCGCAGCGCTTCGGCGCGCTCCTTGGCTTCGCGCTCCAGCTCGGGATCTTGCTGGCTCTGCTCGGCCGCCTGCAGCGCGCTCTCGACCGCGGAAAGCTCTCCGGCGTGCTCCGCAGACAGCTGCGCCAGCTCGCGCATCAACTCCTGGAACTGCTGATGCGCCTGCGAAGCCTCTCCCGGTTGAGCCGCGCCGCCGCGACCGCTCTGCCCTCCGGACTCCACACCGCCGCTGTCGGCCGAGCTGAACGAGGGCTTCGGTCGCCGCAGCCGCGCCGCCAGGTGGCGAGCAGCCAGCTCGGCATCGACGTAGCTCTTGGCGTCCAGACCGCGCCGAATGCGATTGATCTCGCCCCCGGCCACGCTGCCCAGGTCGGCCCCGAGCGCGCTGAGTGTGAGTAGAGAGCTGGCGCCTTGCCGCAGCACCGGCAGGCTCACCTCGAGGCGTTTGTTCGCGGTGCGCTGCTTTTCCGGATCCTGGCCGAGCTTGCTGGCATCGGCGACTTCCTCAGCCACGTCACCCAGGCGTTTGGCAACGCCCTCGGCGTCGTGATCACCGGTCGCCCGCAGCGCGGCATCGACGGCCAGCGTCACGTCCTCCAACCGGCGCAAGAAGGTTTCGCGCGTCGGCGCGGGTCGCTCGAGCGCCCGCGACTGACCCAGCAAGAACGTCTTGAGCGTTTTGGGCACGCTCAGGCCGGCGTAGCTGCCATCCACGAAGTCGCGCAGCGGCTCGAGCGCAGCCTTGACCAGCTCGTCCTGCTTTTTGGCGTTCGCACCCGCCGGCCGAGGCCCGGCGGTCTTGCTCGCTGCGGTGTCGGCGCTGACGAGCGCGGCAGCGTAGGCTTTCACCAGCGCCGCTCGCGCTGCCTTCAAGGCCGCGTAACGTAGCGCCTCACCTTCGCCGATACCCGGCGGGAGCACCGTGATGGCCTGGCTCACACCCCACTTGGCGCCGGAGACGCCGTCGTTGTCGCGCGCCTCGATACTGACCTCGACCGGCAAGAAGCTACGCCGCAAGAAGGCGTCGCGCGGGGACAATGCTTGAACACCCGTATGGCGTTTGGCCTCGCCGTCGAGCCGCTCGAGCGTGCGGCGATCCTCACGCCCGCCTGCCCGCAGCACGAGCGCCACCTCGCGCAGGCCATGATCGTCGCTGACCGCGTAGCGTAGCTCGAGGGCCTGCAGGTCCTTGAGCAGCACGCTTCGCGGCGCTCCTTCTAGATCCACGCTCGGCGCCACGTCCGCCACCGGTCGGAGCTCGAGCACGTCCGGCTCGGTGATGAGCACGTTCCCGAAGCGAGCGGCGACCCGCAGCTCGACGGGCGCGGTCAGGGCCCAGCGCGCCAGCACGCCGCCGGCGCCGTCGCTGACGAACGGCACCTCCTTGTCGCCGCCCACCAGCACCAGCTTGCGCCCTTCGCGCTCGGGCAAACCCTGCACCACGATCATGCTGCCAGCGGCCTCGTGCACGACGCCGCTGGGCAAGATGGCGCGGTCGGGCTCGCGCAAATAGGCGGGCGGATGCGATTCCACCCGCAGCGATCCGAGCCAGTACATCGGGAAGGGAGCGCGACCGCCGCGCGCCACCAGCACGTTCAACCCCTCGAAAACACGAGCGGGATCCAGCGCGAAGGCAGTGCCGGCGACCACTACCATCACCAGCAGCGAAAGCCGTGCTCGATGCGAGACGCGCGCCGCCCAGTCGTCGAGCACGGCCGGCGGTGTCAGCGCGAGCATGCGCTGAAAATGCAGCTGGGCGAGATCAGGCGACTCGCCGCTGGCCTGGCCTTCGGCCGTCTCGGCGCGCTGCACCAGCGAAAGCGCGCGCAAGGCGCGGGCACCGACCTCGGGTCGTGCCTGAAGCAGGGTGGCCTCGATCAGGCGACGGCGATCCGCGAGGGTGCGGCGAGCGCGCACCAGCACCAGCACCAAGCCCCACACGGCCGCGCCCAGCAGCGCGGCCCCGCCCAGCCGCGTCAATGCGGTACCACTACGGCCGATGAGCGCTGCCAAAGTGACTGCCAGCAGCAGCGCCCCCCAGGCGAGCTGCCGGCGCGAGCGTGCCACGCGCTCTCGAAAGCGCGCGGCTAGCCCCTCGATGGGTGTGGGGGTGCGGGCTGCCGCGCGAGCCATGTTTCGGGCTCGAGCATAGCGCAACGCGCAGCGTGCAACGCGACCGCGAAGAGCGGAGGGATTTTTGCGGCCCCCGCGCTCGACAGCGCGCTCCAGCTGGCCCATGCTCCAGCCCTCGAGCCGTGAACTCCGAAGGCGTCAATCGGCTGCGCAAAGTGCTGTTGTCACTGCAGGACGTGACCCTGCGGGTCGGCTGGTTGCGCGCGCACCTCTCCGAGCTGCGCGACGCCGAGGCGGCAGACGTGCTCAGCGAGCTGTGTGAGGACGGCGAGCGCGCCGATCCGGCTTCACGCGAAGCGCTGCTGATCGTGGCGATGCTGCTGGCCTCCGATCGTGAGTCGACGTTCGTGGAGCGCTTGCGACAGCACGCCGACGAGCGCCGGCTGCTGAGCCTGGCGCGACTGCTACGACGCAGCGACGGGCCGAGCTCCGGGCGAGCGCTCTCGGAGCCGCCGGTGCCTGACTACGGCGCGGGGCGCGAGCTCACGGTGGGCGAGCGGCGCAGTCTGGCGCGCTCCTCGCAGCGCAAGGTGCTCGAAAAGCTGCTGCGCGATCCGCATCCGCTGGTGCTGCGCCAGCTGCTCGGCAATCCGCGGCTCACGGAGGACGACGTGGTCCGACTGGCCGCGCGTCGCCCGCTGGTCTCGGCCATCGTCGAAACACTGGCCGATAGCCCTCGCTGGCTACGACGCCCGCGCGTGCGGCTCACCCTGCTGCTCAATCCAGGCACGCCCGAGCGGGTGAGCATGCCGCTGCTCGCTGTGTGCACGCGCTGCGAGCTGCTGGAGGTGGTGCACGGCGTGGACGCGCCGCTCGCGCTACGCGGCTCGGCGCAAGAGCTGCTGCAGCGCAGCCCGCCGCTGCCCAAGCCAGCCGCCTCCTCGCAGCTGATGTGAGCGGCGTCAGCCCTCTTCTTCTTCTTCCACGAACCAGCGAGTCAGCGCGTCGAGGGTGACGTTCTTGGCGCACTCCTCGCACAGGGGCGGCTCCTCGAAGCGCACCTCGTCACCGCGCGTCCACATGAACAGGCCCGAGCCAGCCGGATCGCAATCGAAATGCTGGCCGCACATGTCGCAGTCGAATCCGGCCGGCGCAGCAGCGGGAGCTGGAGCTAGGTCGGGAGTATCGAACTCGTGAATCAGCGCTTTCGGCATCGACATGTCGCGTGACCCACCCAGCCTAACGCTTGCACCGGGAAACGCCAGCAGCCCCTGCGGCGGTGGGAAAAGTCCCCGCCTCAGGCGGCCGGTGCAGCCGCGGAGTCGCTCGCGTCCGAGCCGGATGGCGACCCTTCCTGCACGCCGCACGACTGCGCCAGCAGCTCGATCACGTCCAGGTTTTGGATCTCGTCCTCTTTGGACTGCGACTTCACGCCGTCCTTGAGCATGGTCATGCAGAACGGGCAGGCGCTGGCGATGGTCTGCGGCGCGCCGCCGCTATTGGTCGGCTTACCGAGCGCGTCGACCAGCTGCAAGGTGCGCTTCACGTTCACGCGATCCTTGTTCTGCTCCTCCATGAACATCTGAGCACCGCCTGCGCCGCAGCACAGGCCCTTTTTCCTGTTCCAGCCCTCGACCTCGACCAGCTCCACGCCCGGGATCGCCTGCAGAATTTGG
>DATDEV010000483.1:0-2398 GCA_036522995.1 Polyangiaceae bacterium | reverse complement strand
GAAAGGGACTCCACGAGCTTCAGTCCGCGCTCTGGACCAAGGATGAACACCGCATCGTCGACGCCGTCGGCCGTCGTCGCGTCGGGCGCCCACACCGTCACGCTGCGGCAGGCCGTTGCCGGATAGCCGGTGCGTGGATCGATGATGTGGTGGTAGCGCTTACCTGCGACGACAAACGACCGGGCGTAGTCGCCAGCGGTCGAGAAGGCGTAGTCGGTGAGCTCGATCACCGCGAAGAATTCGCCCTGCGCGCCGCGCGGGTCCTGGATTCCGCTCACCCAGGGCGAGCCGTCGGGCTTGGTACCCGCGCCATACAAATCCCCGCCAGCCTGGGCCAGGAACGCGCCCACCCCGGCGTCGCGCAGCACTCGCGCAGCACGATCCACGATGTAGCCCTTGGCGATGCCGCCGAGCCCCAGCTGCTGACCTGCACCGATGCGCACCCGCAGACCTGGCTCGTCCAGCTCGACGCGGCGGTAGTCGACCAGCTTTCGCAGCCGCTCCACCTCGGCACGGCTGGGGAGCGGGTGAGCCGGGTCTTCCGCGCTGCCGAACTTCCACACCTTGGAGAGCGCTTGGAAGGTGATGTCGAAGCTGCCGCCTGACAGCTTGCCTGCCCACAGCCCCTTGCCGATCACGGCGGCTGCTTCTGGACCTAGCGGGACCCACTCGCCGGGGTGCGCGTTGACGCGTCCGATCTCGCTATCGGTCTTCCACTCGCTGAGCAGCCCCTCGAGCCGTCTGATCTCGGCGACTGCCCGGGCGATGGCGCCGCGCGTGGCCGCTTCGTCCGCCGCGGCGGAGCTGTAGGCGATGAAATGCAGGCTGGTGCCCATCGCCTGCTCCTTCACCTCGACCTTCGCGGGAGAGCTTTGCACGACCAGCGGCGCGGCAGAGCCCGGCGCCGCTGGCGCGGGGCGGCCCGTCGCGGCCGTAGCGGCGCTCGGCCGCCCAGGCTCGCTTGTCGCCCGTGAGCGCTGCCCTTCGCAGGCCAAGCCGAGCAGGGCGGCGCTCAACAGCGTCAGTGATGAGCACAAACCAGCGTAGTATCGGCCATTTCCAGCAGTGCTGGGCATGCCGGGGTATGCTTACCATCCTTGCGTGCCAGAAGGGAGCCACCCCATGATTGACCGGGATCAGATCGATAAGAGCGTGGACGCCTTCGCGCGCGAGGTGGTCGCCGTCTCTCAGCGGATACATGCCCATCCCGAGCTTCGCTTCGAGGAGCACCAAGCTGCCAGTTGGCTAGCCGATAGCGTCGAGCAGCACGCCGGGGTGACGGTCGAGCGAGGTGTTGGAGACCTGCCCACGGCCTTTCGGGCGCGGCTCGGCACGGGCAGTGGGCCGCGCATCGCCATCCTGGCCGAGTACGACGCTTTGCCCGAGATCGGGCACGCCTGCGGCCACAACTTGATCGCGGGCGGGGCGCTGGGCGCCTTTTTGGCCCTGGCGCGCGAAGGCAAGCTGCCGGGTAACGTGGACCTGATCGGCACGCCTGCCGAAGAGGGCGGCGGCGGAAAGATCCGCCTGCTCCGCGCAGGCGTTTTCGAAGGCGTCGACGCCGCGATGATGTTCCACCCCTACGATCGCGACATCCTGGCGCACCCCGCGCTGGCCAGTCGCTGGCTCACCATGAAGTTTCAGGGCACGCCGGCGCACGCTGCCGCCGCGCCCTGGGACGGGAGCTCGGCGCTCACGGCGTGCCTGGAGACCTTTCGGCTCGTCGATTCGCAGCGCGTGCATTTTCGGGACGGAGTGCGGGTGCACGGCTTCGTCACCAATGGCGGGCAAGCCGTCAACATCATCCCCGAGCACGCCGCCTGTGAGTTTTCGGTGCGCGCGCCCTTCAAGGACGAGCTCGAGCGCGTGGCCGCCATCGTCGAGCGCTGCGCGCGCGGTGCCGCCATGGCCTGCGGGGTCACGGTAGAGCTGTCGATCCGTCAGGGGTACCGCGAGATGAAGAACAACCTGGCCATCGCGCGTCGCTTCGGCGCGGCGCTCGAAGCGCTCGGTCGCACGGCTCCCGAAACTGACCCGCGCGTCGGCTCGGGCTCGACGGACATGGGTGATCTCAGCCAAGCCGTGCCCTCGATTCACCCGTACCTGGCGATCTGCGACGAGGGCGAAACGCTGTGCCACCAGCACGCCTTTGCCGCGTGCGCAGCTAGCGAGCGCGGTCTGCAAACCATGCTCACTGCTGCCAAGGCCATGGCCCGTACCACTCTCGATCTACTCGAGGATCCGCAGCTGCTCGCGTCGGTCAAATCCGAGTTCGCCCGCGCCTGAGCTTGGTCTATCGTAAGGCGCATGAAGAGCTGCGCGCTTGCGGGTCTTGGTTTTCAGGCGATGGTCGGCGCTTGGATCGTTCTGTCTTCCGCCTGCGGCGGTGAGGCTTCGG
>DATDEV010000482.1:0-3761 GCA_036522995.1 Polyangiaceae bacterium | reverse complement strand
CGCAGCGTGACGAGCGCCGTCGCGCGGGGCTCGGCGATACTGCCCTCGAGCTCGGCGTCGAGCGCCAGGCGACCGCGCAGCGCAGCAGGCCGTAGCAGCAGCGGCAGGCTGCCCAGCTTTCGGGTCGGCACCTGCAGCACGACCTTGAGCGGCATGCGCACGAGCTGCTCGACGTCGGTGAGCCCGCTCGGCCATAGCCCCGCGATGCCAGCCTCTGCCTGTAGCTCGGCCAGCGTGCCGCCTTGATCGCGCAGAATCAGCGTGCCCACTGCCTCGCCGCGCTCGGGGTAAGCGTGAAGCGAGAGCCTCAGGTCGATGCCCTCGAGCGCCAGCGGCGTGTCGGCCAGAGCGTCCGCGGTGGTCTCGAAATGGCTCGGGGCCGAGCGCTGCTGCACGATGCGCAGCCCAACCGTCTCGAGCGAGGCTGCGAGCTCCAGACCAGCGACGTCGTCGGCCCGATGCCGCGCTTGGACGTCGAAGCGAACCTTGCCGGTGGTCCGCTCGATCGGCAGCTCGCTAGCCAGCAGCAAGGGCTCGATTTGGCTCAGGTCGACGTTCCCATCCAGCGCGATTTCGCCGCGCAGCGAGTCGGGGCGTGAAAAAGCCGCGGTCGAGCCAGGCAGCTGAAATTCTCGTGCGCGAGCCCGCACCACGCCCACCTTGCCGAAGTCGGCGCGCGCGCTGCCGTCCAGCGTGAAGGGTGCCGAGGGCGCGAGGCGTCGCAGCCCGAGGTCGAGCGACAACGTGCCCTGGCGAAGCGGCGCCGGTAGCCCCAGGGTTCGCGCCAGCCGCACCAGATCCAGCTCGGCCGCGAACAGACTCAAGGTGGTGGCGCCGCGCGAGTGATCCAGATCGGCATGGGCCCGGCCCGATAGCAAGTCGAGTGTGGTGGCGGCGTGCAGACGCGGCTCGTCCAGCGTGCCCGAGAGTCGAGCTCGCGCCTCGACGTTGCGCGCCCCGAGCTCGCCGTAGTTCAAGTGGCTCAGGCTGACGTCGCTCTTGGCGGCGACGCGCCCAGTTTCTGGCTCGAAGTCGGCCACGATGGCGAGCGTGCCGGTCGTTCGCACGCCCCACTCGATCAAGCGCGCTGGCTCGTCCAGCTTCGACGTCAGCGCCACCGAGAGCTGGCTGCGTCCCTGTGCGGGCAGCGCGACCGTGTAGTCCCCGTGGATCGGCGCGCCCGGCTCGTCCAGGCGCAGCTTCCCCGAGCCGAGCAGGTCGCCGCGTTCGCTCAGCTCGGCGTGACCGACCAGCCACGCCGGCGGAGTGCTGGTACCGGCGAGCACGCCGGCCCCGACGTCGAGGCGCTGGCTGGCGACGAACGCTCCCTCCTCACGTTCGAAAACCAAGGCGCTCAGGCGCAGCTCCAGATCGCTCGACGGGCCGCCCTCCACGATCCCGGACAGGTCGACGCGGGCGGCCTCCACGTTCGCCATCAGCTCCAGGCCGTCCGAGACCTGCGCAGAACCGCTGGCCCGCACGTGCGCGGCAGCAGCGTCCAGGTCGGCCTCGAAATCCAGCGCGGGCAGCTCGCCGTCGATGCTGGCCGTCACCGACACATCCCCGGTCAGCGCGAGCCCGGGCAGGCGCGATTTCAGCTGAGCAGCCGGCAGCTTCGCCAGGCTGAGTCGAGCGAACAGAGCGTCGCCCACCCAGCTGGCTTCGACCGATAGCGGCGAGCCGGCCGCGCTACCGTCGAGGGTCGCCTCGAGCCGCATCGGTCTCGGCTCGTCTTGTGGCACCTCGATGCGCCCCAGCACTTCGCCACGCGGCTCCAGAGCCCAGGGCATGGCGCGCGTCACGAGCTTCAGGCCGTCCAGCTCGAGCGTGAAGCCCTGGGCCGAGGATTGCGACAGGCTGGCGCGCAGCTCGAGTAGGTCGGCGTCCAAGAACGGAGAGCCAGAAACCCAGCCGTGCGCCCAGATGCGGTCGATGCGGACGCGCTCGATGCGCAGGTGGGGGCCCGGGGTGGGCTCCTCGGGGCTAGTCGGCTCGTCCTCGCGCGGCAGGAAGGCGCGCGCCAGCGTGACGCCGAATTCTTCGTCCTCGCGCAGCCGCACGTCGGCGTGGTCGATATCGGCCAGCGCGATCGACAGCTCGGGCGCGTCGCCGTGGGCCACCAGCTGCCACGCCAGCCCCGGCAACCAGGCCAGCGCGGTCAGCCCCTGAACCCGAATCACCTGCTGGCCTTGGGCGTCGAAGATGCGAGCGTCCACGCCACGCACTCCCCACAGCCCCACCTGCCCCAGGCGATCGATCTCGATGCGGCCCACGAACAGCGGTCCGAGAGCGCGATTCACAGAGGCGCGGATCTGCTCGCGCAGCCACGGCGTCTCGATGGCGTAGGGCAGCGCAAGTAGCAGTGCTACCAGGGCCAGCACCAGCAGCAGCGGGACTCGCCACCAGCGCTTGCGCCTCGGCACATGGCTGCGCGCCATCAGAACGCCTCGCCAATCCCGAACGAGAACGCCAGCGGCAAGCCAAAGATCTCCCCCGGTACCCCCTCGTCTGCCGCATCCTTGGGCGCCTGCAAGCCCGGGATGCGCACGCCCAGATCGAAGCGCACCGGCCCGACGGGTGTGTCGTAGCGCAGCCCAAAGCCCGCGCTCAGGTGCGGCCGATTGAACCGAAACGAGAAGCTCTGCGGCGAAACATCGCTGGCGTCGGTGAACAGCGTGCCGCTCAGCGCGTCGATCAGCGGGTAGCGCAGCTCCAGTCCCGCCTCCCACAGCGTGAAGCCGCCCAGCGGCAGATCGCAGACGCCAGGATCGTAGCTGGGGCTGCCTGAAGTGCAGTCGACGTCGGGGTCGACGATGGATTGCCCGTGATTGTAAAAGGGCACCACGCCATGCGGCCCGATCTCGCGCGCTGCGTAGCCTCGATTCGAGCCCGAGCCGCCCGAGAAAAATCCGCGCAAGAACATGATCTGGATATCCCTGACCCAGGTGCTCCGATCGACGCCCGCGCCCGGCGTACCTGTCAGTGCATTGCTCTCGACCGTGTCGCCGTAATTTCCAGCGAACAGCAGCCCGACGGTCGCGCGCCCGGCGAGCGTGACGCGCCGAGATAGCGGCAGGTAGGCGCGCAGCTCCGGCTGCAGTTTGAGATCGCGCGCGTCGCCCCCCAGGCCCGCCACCTCGAGCTCGTTGGCCAGCCACACCCCTCGGTGCGGATGAATGGGATCGTTTCTCAGGTCCAGCGTGCTGTATAGCGCTGGATACGAAATGATCACGCGATCGAGCGCCGGGTCCTTCTCCCCCTTGTACACGAACGGGTCGTTGATCTGCAGGTTCTGCGACAGGTAACTGTAGAAGCGATAGTAGGTGCGCTCGACGCCGGCCGACGCGCGGTAGTCCAGGTAACCGAGGATGGGTGCCTCGGTGTCGGGCTCGCTCGTGAGCAGCACCGGATAAGCGGCAACCTGACCCCTCAAGAGCAGGTTGGAACGACCCGTCGGAAAACCGGGCTGACGAAACTCGCTTCTCAGCCTGCCTTGCGGCAGCAAGCGCTGCGGCGCCTCGAAGGACGGGAAGCGCGTGGGATAGATGACCGCGCCCGGCACGGCTTCGAGCTCGAGCTTGCGCATGCCGCCCAGAAAGCTCTGATTTTCCCAGCCGAACGTCAGATGGACGTCACTCTTCAGGGTATCGATGAGCACGCCGCCGCCCACCCGGATGGCCCGCAGCTTGGCCTTCTCGACCCGCACCAGGATGGGGATGCGTGCCTTGCCCGTGGCGCCAGTCGTGGCGGCGTCCAGCTGC
>DATDEV010000481.1:0-5536 GCA_036522995.1 Polyangiaceae bacterium | reverse complement strand
TGGGCGCTCGGCCTGCTCGCGCTGCTCGGACGAAGTCGCAAGGCCTCACAAAGATTCAGTGGCGCAGCAACGACGAGGACAAAGTGTAGGTGGGCGTCTTACCGGTTCGCTCGGGGGCAGCAGCTGAGCTGAACGGGTCGAAACCGCTCACCTGACGACTGCCTACCCCACGAGCCCGGGCGCCTTTTCGTTGAGGGTATCAACCTTCACTGCGACTGGCACTCGGTGAGGTCGGCCGTGAGCGGGCGCTCTGTCAGCTCGTCCATTTTCGATTTTCCTCAGTCAAAATTCGGCATGGAAGAGCGGAGGCGCAAGCACTCAACAGGGGAGAGTTTATAGCTGCAATCAACCGGTTGAATTACGACGAAAACATGCCACTCTGGAGATTGCAGTGAAGGAGCCCAGGATGATAGCGAAAGCGATGAGCGTCCCAGCGCTGAGGTGGCTTGGTTTGGTCGGGCCGATCGCGCTCGCGTGGCTGGGCGGCTGTACGTCGGACGCGGGCCACGTGCCGAGCAACCCGCAGGGTAACGCCGGCATGGGCGTCGCCGGCATGGGCAACGCCGGCACGAGCAACGCCGGCGCGAGCACCGGCGGCTCGGGTCCCGGGCCCCAAGGCTGTGAAACCGTGACGCCGGGTAAGGCGCAGATCCGCCGGCTCACGCGCTTCGAGTACTCGAACGTGATTCGCGACCTGTTCGGCGACACCACTAACCCTGGCCAACTGCTCCCCACTGAAACGATTTCTCAACACGGTAACCTGTTCGGCAACGACGCTGCGCTGCTCTCCGTGTCGAGCGCGCACGCCGAAAAGTGGGGCTCGGTGGCGGCGGAGGTGGCTGCTCGCGCCACCGCTACTCCGGAAGCGCTGGGAAAGCTCGCAGCCTGTGCGAGCACGGCGGCACCGGACGACGCTTGCGCTCGGCAAGTGATCACCAGCGTCGCGTCGCGCGCTTACCACCGCGACCTGCAGCCAACCGAGGTCGAGGCCTTCCTGACCATGTCGAAGGCAGCGCAGGGCACCGGCAGCTGGGCTTCGGGCATGGCAGCGGTGATCGAGGCCGTGCTGCAGGGCCCCGAGTTCCTGTACCGCGTGGAGCACGGGGTGCCCGCGCCGAATCAGCCGGGGCTGCGCAAGCCGACGCCCGACGAGCTGGCGGCGCGCCTGTCGTTCCTGTTCTGGGGCACAATCCCCGACGAACCGCTGCGCATGGCTGCCAAGAGCGGCCAGCTCGACACGCCGGAGGGCGTCAAGGCGCAGGCCGAGCGGCTGCTCGGCGATCCGCGCGCCAAGTCGATGGTGCGCTTCTTCTTCGACAACCTGCTGCCGATCAGCGGGCTTACGAACCTGCGGCGCGACGCGAAGCGCTTCCCGATCTACTCCCGCGATTTCGCGGCAGCGCTGCGTGAAGAGACGCAGCAGCTGCTCGAGCACACCATCTTCGACGCGGACAGCCCGGGGACCTGGACGGCAGCTCTGACTGCGCCGCACACTTACGTCAACGAGCAGCTGGCCGGCTTCTACGGCATCCCGGGCGTCACCGGTCCGGAGTTCCGCAAGGCGACGTGGCCCGACCCGACCAAACGCTTGGGCCTCTTGACCCAGGCCGGCGTCATGACCGGGACCATCGTCACCAACGAGAGCAACCCGGTCTTACGCGGGACCTTCATGATCAACAAGATCATGTGCATGAACATCCACCTGCCAACCGATCCGGCGGTGCTGGCGATGGTGAAGGTGCCGGAGAACGTGAACGGCACCACCGCGCGCGAGCGCTTCACCCAGCATAGCAAGCAGGCGCTGTGCGCGGGTTGTCACGCGGTCATCGATCCAGTGGGTTTCACCTTCGAAAACTACGATCCGATCGGCCAGTGGCGCGACACCGAGAACGGCGTGATGATCGACGCGAGTGGTAGCGTCCCGGGCGTGGAGGGGGCGGTCAACGGTCCGGTGGAGCTAATCAAGAAGCTGGTGACCTCGGAGATGGTGTCGGAGTGCTTCGCTCAACATTGGCTGGAGTTCGGCTACGGCAAAACGCACGACGACGGCGACGCCTGTATCCAGGCGGATCTGAACGCCGCTTTCAAGGCCAGTGGCGGCAACGTCAAGCAGCTCTTGGTCGGCCTGACCCAAACCGACTCCTTCCTCTACTTGCCCGCAAAGGACTGATTGGTCATGGCAAAGTTCCGTTTGAACCGCCGCGCCGTGCTTCGAGGAGCTGGTGGCATCGCCATCGCGCTGCCCTGGCTCGAAATCATGGATGCCCCGCGAGCCCACGCGCAGGTGGCCGCCAATCCCGCCAAGCGCTTCCTCGCCGTGTACACGCCCGGCGGCACCGTGGTCGACAACCAAGCGGGCGTGAACAAGTTCCGCCCGACCGGCACCGCTGACGCGCCGATCCTGAGCCCGATCCTGGCGCCGCTCGAGCCGATCAAGGACAAGCTCCTGGTCTTGAGCGGCCTGGACATGGCCAGCAAGAAGGGCGAGCAGCACCAGGCCGGCATCATCGCCTGGATGACGGGCACCCATCAGCTGGACGCGCCGGCCAACGGCGGTCTGCCGGGTACCAACTCGTACGCGTCCGGGCCCTCGCTCGATCAGCGCATTGCAACGCTGCTCAAAGCCAAGGGCGCGAAGAAGTTCGCGAGCTTGGAAATGGCCGTGCGCTGGGGCACCGGCAAGGCCCACGGCCTGCTCTCGCCGATCAGCTGCGCCAACTTCGAAGATTCGATCAAGGCCAGCCCGATCGCACCGCGCATCGATCCGGCGCAGATCTTCAAGGATCTGTTCGGCGCGGGGCTCGGCGGCGCCGCCAGCGACCCTGCAACGGCGCGCAAGAGGTCGATCCTCGACCACGTGTTGGGCGAGTACAACGGCCTGCTGCCCAAGCTCGGCACCACGGACCGCTCGACGGTACAGCAGCACGTCGACAAGCTGCGCGACATCGAGATGGGCCTGACCGCGACGGCCAACGGCTCGGCGAGCTGCATGGTGCCGACCAAGGTCGACACCACGGGCTACAACCCAGGTTCCAGTGCCTGCGGCGATCAGTGCGACCCGAGCGCTGACGCGGGCGCCAACAAAGACATTTCCACCGACGAAAAGATCCCCGTGGTCGGCACCTACATGATGGACATGATGGTGATGGCGCTGGCCTGTGACATGACCAACGTCGGTACCTTCCAGTGGACCGACACCGAGGCCAAGCACACCTTCCCCTGGCTGCAGCTGCCGGAGCATCACCACTATTACCAGCACGACGGCGGTTTCCGCCCCGTCGAGTGCGAGAAGATCTGCACCTGGTATTCGACCATGCACCTGCACCTCCTGACCGAGATGAACAAGGTGGTGATGGGCACGGACGGGCACACGCTGCTCGACGAGAGCGTGGTGTTCTTCGGTTCCGAGCTGTCGCATCCGTCGACGCACGGCAACAAGGACATGCCGTTCATGTTGGCAGGTGGCGGTGGCGGCCTGCGCGGCGGGCGCTGGCTTCATCACCCCGACAACACGATGAACCGAAACTCGCACAACAACCTGCTGGTTTCGATCCTCAATCTCTTCGGCGACCCCGCGACGACCTTCGGTAACCCCGCGTTCTGCGCCGGCCCTCTCGCCAACATCACCTGAACCGCATCACTTGCGGAGCTCGTCGATCGCTGCGGCAAGCTCCGCGGGCGGCAACGTTCCGACGCGCGATGGCGGCATGCGCAGCAGCGAGCTTTCCGGCTGCAATAGGCGCGCGATGGCGAGGTCCTTCTCTTCGCGCGACAGGCTGGCCAGGTCCTTCACATTGAACCGCGCCCGCGAGAGTGACGGGTTTCCGCGCCCGTCGTGACAGCGGGAGCAAAACTGCGTCAGCACCGCCTGGCCAGTCGCGCCGGGCTGCGGCACGAGACCGAGCTTTTGCTTGGCGTCCTCCGAGAACAAGCCGCGCAGGTCGAGCAGCGACTCGCGCGTTGCAGCGCCGCTCACGACGTCGAGATACTGCTTGGCGCGGGCCGTGCGCAGCGCAGCGTCGGTCACGTCGGCGAGCGGGTAGGGCACGCCGATGGCTTCGCCGGCCAGCGAGACGGCGAACTGCTCCTCCCAGGTCGCACTGGCGCCGGCCTTGGCTTCGGCCTCGATGCGCGGGTCGAAGACGTTGGGTTGTTCGGCTTGCCCTTCGGAGACCAGCAGCGCCTCGAGCTGCGCGCCGCTGCCCTCGTCCAGGGCGTTCCGGATCGTATCGATCGGGATCCCGCCGTACTGGGCGTCGAGAGCGTGGGCTTCGAGAAACTGCGCCGTGAGCAGGCGATCCGAGTCCGTGCGCTGCACGAAACGCTGCGGGAACCAGTGTAACCACGGGCTCTCCAGCTCTTGCATGCGCAAGATCTTCTTCGTGCCATAGCCCTGAGGCTGATGGCACGAGCGACAGTCGAGCGAGGTGTTCTCGATGTCTTCTTCCGTGTACACGCTGAACGCGGTCCAGTCGTGCTCGACTTCTTCGGTCAGCACGCTGGCCAGATCGCAGCCGTTAGCGACGTAGTCGCACGCGCGCTCGAACGTGAAAAGGTAGAAGTTGTAATCGCCGCTGCTCGGATCGCGACTGACGACCTCGGCGAACGGCTCTCCGCGCACGAAGCCGAGCGCGGTCATTTCCGGCAATCTCTCGCGCTTTTCCGTGACGCGCGGGAAGACGATCAGCCGCGGGTTGACGGATGAAACCGCCGACTTGACGAGCGACGTCGAATTGCCGGTCAGCGCAAAGGCGCGGTTCTGGTCGAGCTTGGCCACTCGCAGCAGGCTGGCAAAGCCGTCGATCAACGGTCGCGGCGTGGCGCACAGCGCCTGGAAGAAGGCGTCAGAGCGCGGAAGCGAGCACAGCGCCTCGTACTGCTCTTCTCGCGTCTTCAGCGCGGCGAGCTCGGGGCTCGGATTGCTCAGCGCGGGCAGCGCGTCCCACGCCGACGCTTCGTCGGCCGGCTCACCCGTGCCATCACCCGAGCAGGCGGCAAGCAGCAGTGCTGTGGCGCACGAAACCAGGCGGAGCTTCATACCGATCCCCGTCGGCGGGCACGCCATAGCGCCGCGCCTGCCAGCACCGCCGCCCACGTCGCCCAACGGCTAACAGAGCTCGGCGAGCCCGGGCCCGACGGCGAGAGCGAGCAGGCACCGCTATCGGCGGCCGGGCTGCCCCCGGCGCCGGCCCCCAGCATGCTGCTACCACCTGCACCAGAGCTGCCACCCGCGGAGCTGCCAGGCTCGTCGGCGTCGGGATCGACCGTGCCATCCAGCTGCTGCACGTACGAAACCAGCTGATTTAGCTCTTCCTCGGAGAGGGCGCTGGTGAAGGCATGGCGATCTTCGGGGTTGGCGGTGGTGAGCACGTCGCGCAGCGTGGGCGCGGAGCCGTCGTGCAAGTACGGCGCCGTCTCCCACACGCCGTTCAACGTCGGGGTATCGATGCCGAACAGCGGCTCGCCGGCGCGCATACCCGACGACGCCTGGACGGTGCCGACATCGTGCAGCTTGCCGCCAGCACTGTCGGTCGAA
>DATDEV010000480.1:0-4625 GCA_036522995.1 Polyangiaceae bacterium | reverse complement strand
CTTGGTTGCCAGCCTGCAGCTGGGGCTACGCGAGATGAAACAGGCACGCCATGGCGTGGCCCTGTTTCAGAAGCTGGACGGTCGCTTCCAGCTGGTCTCGGCCGAGGTTGGCTCCGAGCGTCACGACCAACCCGAAGCTAGGCCCTAGAACGCGCTCAGGCGCGGCGAATGTGCCAGGCCTTGGGCTGCACGAAAGCCTGAATGCCCAGCGTCGACAGCGTGGAGCCGATGCCGGAGTGCTTGCGGCCCGTCCAGGGCAGGCGCGGGCTCACGCGGTCGCAACAATTGACGTAGGCGCTGCCGACCGGTAGCCCCGCCAAGAGCTCGGCCGCTCGCGCCTCGTTTTGCGTGTAGACCGCTGCCGTCAAGCCGTAGTCGGTGTCGGCCATGGCCGCCAGCGCGGCTTCGTCGCTGGCAACGCTGGCGATGCCGATGATGGGGCCGAAGCTTTCGTCGCGCATCACGCGCATGGCGGGCGTGGCGTCGGCGATGACCGTTGGCTCGAAGTACCAGCCGGGGCCCGCAGCGCGCTTGCCGCCCAGCAGCAGGCGTCCGCCCTGGCGCTCGGCGTCGACGACCTGAGCGGCCAGCTCGGCGAGCGCGAGCTCCCCGCGGCAGAGCGGCCCGATGTAGGTGGAGTCTTCGCTCGGGTCGCCGAGCGGGAGCTTGCGAACCTCGGCCACGAACGCTTGGAGGAAGGCCGGATAGATGCGCTGGTGCACGTAGATGCGCTCGACAGCGCAGCAGCTCTGGCCGGTGTTGTAGAAGGCACCGTCCGCCAGCGCCGCCGCGGCTTTCTCGACATCCACGTCGTCGGCGACGTATGCCGGATCCTTGCCGCCCAGCTCGAGCTGCAGGCGGATCATGCGCGGCGCGACGGCTTCGGCGATCTTGCGACCGGTCGCGTACGAGCCGGTGAAGAACACGCCGTCCACGCGCTGGCCGAGCAAGGCTGCGCCAAGCTCGCGGCCGCCGATCAGCGTCTGAAACAGCGCTTCCGGCAGGCCCGCTTCGTGGAGCAACGCGCCGATGGCCAGACCCGTGAGGCTGCACAGCTCGCTCGGCTTGTAGAGCACGGCGTTGCCGGTGAGCAGGGCGGGCACGAACACGTTCGAGCCGACGAAGTAGGGGTAGTTCCAGGCCGAGATGTTGGCGACGACGCCCAGCGGCTCGAAGGCGATGCGCTCTTCGAGGCGCTCGCTGGTCGTGCCCAGCACCACGCGCGGCTGCAGCTCGGCCTCGAAATGCTCGAGGAAGAAGTCGAGCCGCGGCACGAGACCAGTCAGCTCGTTACGCGCTTGCGCGATGGGCTTGCCGACCTCCAGCGTGAGCGTGCGCGCCAGCTCCTCGCGCCGCTCTTCGACCAGCTGGCGAAAGCGCGTCAGCACCGCCTTGCGCTCGCTCGGCGTGGTGGCTGCCCAGCTGCGCTGCGCTGCGCGCGCCCGTACTACCAGCTCGGGCAGCGTCGTCGGGTCGGTTTCGGGCACGCTCTTGACGACTTCGGCGGTGGCGGGATTGACGACGTTCATGGCTGCAAGCGCTCCTGCGCATGGCCCGTGCGTGAGCCACGGGCGTCGGCCAGCATACTGCCGAGCACCACGCTGCCGAGCCACAGCAAACACGCCATGGCCAGGTGCACGACCTGCATGTAGCCAGGCGCGCCCAGCCAGATGTTGAGCAGGCCGATCAGCAGCGCCAGCCCCCCGCCCAGGTAGAGCAGCGCGCCCAGCCGCTGTATCGGCGCAAAGCCCGTCACCTCACGGGCACGGCTGGCCGCGATCCACAGCGCCGCCACACCCAACAGGGCCAAAAGTGGATGCACCACCCGCAGCTTGCCCAAGAAATGCGCGCCCTCGGCCTGATCGTTTTGCAGGTGCTCGAGCGCCGTGGCGCCCTGAACCGGGTAAACGGTATCCCCGAGCGCCGTCACGGCGCCCGTCATCGACACGAGCATCAGCAGCAGCCCTGTCGCCACGATCCAGCGCAGGGCGAGGCGGATCCGAGCGAGCTCGGCAGCCGTCGTGGTCGCGCGTGCTACCAAGCGCGCCGGGGAGCTGAAGTAGGTGGTCGCCGCCAGCGAGCCGATCAAGAGCGAGGTCGTGACCAGGTGCGCCGGCATCACCACCGCGCGATCGAAAGACATGTTCGAGCCGACCAGGTTGAGCAGCACCAGCCGCGCGCCGATCGCCACTTCGACCAGGATCAGGCCGAGCGCGGCCAGGGCAGCCAGCCGCGCCGGGTGCCGCCCCGGTAAGCGCCGCCACGCGAGCGAAGCGAGCGCCAGCACCCCCAAGAAGTCCAAGCCCGACGTGGCGCGGTGTCCGAGCTCGATCCAGGTCTCGATGCGCTCGGGCAAGTGCGCGATCTGGCCATTGCAGCTCGGCCAATGCTGACCGCAGCCGGCGCCCGAGCCCGTGATGCGCACCACGGCCCCGAACAGCACGACCAGCACCGTGCCCGCCGTGACTCCGCCGGCGAAGCGACTCAGCGAAGGCTGGGCCAGGCGGGGAGGGGCTGCTGTTGCTCGACCCGGCAGCGCGGTATCGACCATGGCCGGCTGTTTGCCATGACCCCCGCGCGCTGACCACCCGGCACGACTGATAGTTAATAAACTTAAGAAAAATGGGGCCAGCGTGGCGCCTGCTCTGATAGGCATAATCATGAATAAAAACGAATGAATATCAACCTATTTGTGTTCGCAATTGACGTCCGCCTGGCAAGAAAATCGCTACAACATTACGCTGCGATCGGGGTTGGTGAATTCGCTATATGTGTCTGTATTGATTAACTAAATGTTAGGTCTGGAGTGGCATGGAACCGGTTCCATGTGTGCCGTTGCACGGACCGCAGGCTTGGGTTAGCGTCAGGTATCCAATCGGGGCCGGCCAGCCGCCGCCATCCCGACCGAGCACGCTGTCTCAGCGAGAGAGGACACCCAGCCATGACTCAGGCTTTTTTCCCAGGCATTCAGGCCATTCGTTACGAGGGCCCCGACAGCCAGAACCCGCTGGCCTTCCGCCACTACGACCCCGATCGCCTCGTGCTCGGCAAACGGCTGGCCGACCATCTGCGCTGCGCCGTTTGCTACTGGCACAGCTTCGCCTGGCCGGGCTCGGACGTGTTCGGAGCCGGCACCTTCGACCGCCCCTGGTTCAAGGTCGCGAGCCCCATCGAAGCGGCCGAGCTCAAGCTCGACGTTGCCTTCGAATTTTTCCAAAAGCTCGGCGCTCCCTACTTCACCTTCCACGACCGCGACATCGCGCCCGAGGGCGCCACGCTCAAAGAGAGCCACGCCAACCTGGATCGCATCATCGCCCGCGCCGAGGGCGCGATGGCGCAGACTGGCGTGAAGCTACTGTGGGGCACCGCGAACCTCTTCAGTCACCCGCGCTACATGGGCGGCGCCGCCACCAACCCCGATCCGGAGGTGTTCGCCTACGCGGCCGCGCAGGTGCGCAAGATGCTCGATGTCACGCAGCAGCTCAAGGGCGAGAACTACGTGCTGTGGGGCGGCCGTGAAGGCTACGAGACGCTGCTCAACACCGATCTCAAGCGCGAGCTGGACCAGCTGGGGCGCTTTCTGGCGCTGGTGGTCGAGCACAAGCACAAGATCGGTTTCAAGGGCGCGCTGCTGATCGAGCCCAAACCCAAGGAGCCGACCAAGCACCAGTACGACTACGACACCGCAACCGTGTTCGCCTTCTTGCAGCGCTACGGCCTGGAGAAAGAGTACAAGGTCAATATCGAGGCCAATCACGCCATCCTGTCCGGCCACTCCTTCCAGCACGAAGTGGCCTACGCCTACGCCAACGGCGTATTCGGCAGCCTGGATATGAACCGCGGCGACGACCTGCTCGGCTGGGATACCGATCAGTTCCCGAACGACGTACCCCAGCTGTCGCTGGTGCTGGCCACCTTCCTCAAGAATGGCGGCTTCACGACTGGCGGCATGAACTTCGACGCCAAGTTGCGACGGCAGAGCAGCGACCCCGAGGATCTATTTCACGGGCACATCGGCGGCATGGACGTGCTGGCGCGTTCGCTCTTGGTTGCCGAGAAGATCGTCGGCGATGGCAAGCTCGAGCAGGCCGTCAGCGAACGCTACGCGGGCTGGCGCACCGATCTGGGGGAGCGCATCGCCGGTGGCAAGCTGAGCCTGGCCGAGCTGAGCGACCTGGTGCTCGAAAAGGGCATCGACCCGAAGCCCCGCTCGGGTCGGCAAGAAGCGCTCGAGAATCTCGTCAACCGCTACGTGTGAGGCACCGCGCTCAGTCGCGCTTGGCCGGCGGCTCTTGATCGTCGCTGGCCAGCGCGGCGCGCTGCTGGGGGGTGAGCGGCGTGAGCACGATGCCCAGCTGTCGCCGGAGCGCGCGCGCGCGGTTGCTGCGCACGAAGGTGATGGCCAAAACGGCCAGGAACGCCAGATCCATGGCCGCCCCGGCATACCTCATGGGGCTGGGCGCGGCGGGGCCGGTCACGGTTTGGCGGCCCAGGTACAGCGCCCAGCCCTGGTGGAAAATCACCCGCAGAAAGCACATCCCGCTCGCCAGCCGGAAGATCGACGTCGTCCAATCCCGCCAGCGCTCGAACTCGGCCGCTGGCACGTGCGCGAAGTCACTCGCCTT
>DATDEV010000479.1:0-3428 GCA_036522995.1 Polyangiaceae bacterium | reverse complement strand
TTCAGGGACCGCGCAAGGTGAGCGCCATCGTCAAGGGCGGCGAAGGCGTGGTCATCGCCACCAGCGAGCGCGTGACGGTGGCGGCGGTTCGGGGCGAGATGCGGACCGCGCTCGGCAGCGACTGGAAACCGCTAGCCAGCGGCGTGGTGCGCTCCTTCGCTGCCGGGACTGCTGTCGAACAGCCGTTACCGGTCGCCCCCAAGCTAAGCGCGACGCAGACGGTGCTGCTCGCGCTGCAAGGAGGCGCCAGCACCACCGTGCAGGCGGCCCCCAGCCCGAACGTCGAGCATCGCAACCTCACGCTGTATCGGCTGGACGGCGCGCGCCGAACGCTCTTGAGCGATGGCGAATGGCGCACCGCTACGCGACAGCTGCCGGAGCTCTCCCCGGGCCGCTATGAAGCGGTGGCGACTGCCGTCGATCGCTTCGGCGTGCAGAGCCCGCCCTCCGCGCCGCTCACGCTGCGCGTGGTGGGCGTGGAGCTGCCGGAGGGCGCGCGCCTGCGCGACGACGCCATTCTGCTGGGCCGCGGCGGCCGTGTACGACTGCTCGCCGCCGACGGTCTGGAGTTCAGCTACGGGCGCTCGGACGTGTTTTTACCGGCTCCCAAGGACGTGGGTCTGGCGGGCGGCAAGAGCACCTTGCTGCGGCTGCGCGAGCCGGGCTCGCCGAACAGCGAGCTACGCGTCTCGCTCGAGCCGCGGGCGCTGACGGCCGTAGTTGCGATCGGGCCCACGACCGCGCGTTGGCCTGGCACGCCACTCGAGGTGTCGGTCAAACTGTTCGATCACAAGGGCAAACCCGTGGCCGACGAGCTCAAGACTGCGCCGCGCGTGTTCGTCAACGTCGAAGCGGTGGAGCCCACGTGGACGCACTCCGGCAACACCTACACGGCGAAGGTAGCGCCGCGAGCCGGCACTGGCCCCTGGGTGGTGCGGGTCGTGGTCAAGGACGACTTCGGCGAGCTGGTGGGACGCGACTTCATAGAGCTCGGCGGCAGCTGAGCGCGGAAACGCCAGCCGCCCTACTTCACCGAAAAGTACTTGTACGGGCCATCGCCGTGCACGACGATCGCGTCTCGCCGAGGCTCATCGGCGAGCGCAGGAACGTCGGCCCGCACTGCCTTGACCTCCCAGTCGAAGGCCTGCTCCTGATTGCTACGGTCAATCGAGCGCACGACGAAGGCGCCTTGCTTGATCGTGGACGCCGCGAGCGCAGACAGCGGCTCGTCGACCGAGTCGAACCTCGCGGTCAGCAGCACCGTGCGCCCTTCGCTACGGGTGGCGGCTTCAAAGTAAGCCGGAAGCCGCACCTCGGCGACGCCGCCGCGAAGTCGTGAGCTGCCGCGATAGAAGACGGCGTTCTCGGGACCTTCGAGCGTGGTGTGAACGAGGAAGCGACTCTGGTCGCTGGGGTGCGGGATGATGAAGTTCTTGACGTGTGTCACGTCCACGATGAACTGCAGCTCGGCTCCATTCCAATTGGCCGAGACGGCGTTACCGGCGCTTTGGCTGCGGAGACTGCCCGCCGTCGTGGCGAACCCGGCGTTCGTGGCGTTCGTGGCGTTCGTGGCGTTCGTGGCGTTCGTCGCACTGTCCGCCTTCGTGGCGTTCGTGGCGCTGTCGGCGCTCGTCGAGTGCGCCGCCTCGAGCGCATACGGCACAGCACCGAGCTTCGCGAGTCCGAGTGAGGTTGGGTCACCGTTCGTCTGGAGAACTACTTCGACCCAGCTATTGGGGTTGGCCTTGACCGCTGCTACGCAGGCGTCGAGAGCGATCGAGAATCGCCCGGCCTTGTCCGGAGTGACCGTCTTGGGTGTCGAGGTGCAAAGCGCCGTCTTCCCGGGCGGGCTCGTGCTCCAGAGCTTCACCTCCACGATCTGATTTCCAGCAACTGCAGAGCCATCGGCGTTCTGAAGCATGCCTGCGTAGGTCAAGACCGGCGCCTGGGTTGGCACGCCGCCTGCCAAGGCGCGGGCAGCTTGAAAGATTCCGATGCAAACCACGGCCGAGCTTCCGACGAGCGCGGCCATCCTCATTCGATGTTTCATCTTGCTTTCGCCCTTCGCAAAGTTACTTGACGCAGACGATGGTGCGAGCGGCCCCGTCGCCGGACTCGCCCTCGAACCAGCCCTCGGCATAGCCGAGCGCCACACATTTTCGACCGGCTGCAACGGCACAATTGATGACATCAGGCGCGCTGATGCACGTCGCGGCGTGGCTCCCGTCGCCCGCAGCGATAGAGGTGCGGAATACGGTGGTCAGCGGCGCTGGCTTGGCTTCGAGCGCGGCTAAGCGCGCTTCGATGCTGCCCCCGGTCGCCGGATCGCTGGCCTTGGTAGCGGTGTCTGCGCTCGTCGCGTGCTTCGCTTCGATGGCGTACGGCACGGCGCCGATCTTGGCTCGACCGAGCGAGTTACCGTCGACGACGATGTCGGACCATAGATTGGGCTTGGCGGAAACTTGGGTCGCGCAGGCATCCGGCAAGGTCACGCTGAAGTGGCCGCTCGCGTCCACATGAAGGTCCTGCGTGCCGCTGTCGCAGGCGAGCGCGCCGCCGCTCGCGGCGTCGTAGAACCGAACCGCGACGTTGTGCTCGCCGGTTTGGAGCGCGGGCTTACCGGTCATGTCTTGCAGCGTGCCCGCGTAGGTGAGCGCGCCCTGCGCTGGAATCCCGCCTGCGAAAGCGCGGCCAGCCAAGAAGAGAGCGGAGCCGGCCAGGATGCCGCCGGCCCAAGTAAGCGAGATTCGTGCTGAGCCATTCATGGCCTGATTCCTCCTGTGACGCAGATATCGTTGCCGGCGACCTTGCCGCAGGTAGTCGGCGCGACGTGGAAAGAGTGATCGACCAAGCGGATGGCCCCCGCCTGCCCGGCGAGGGGCGCGATGTCGACGAGGCCGCCCACGATTCTCGCCAGGGCGCACACGCCGTTGCTACATGCCGGTAGGTTGCCGGAGCACGTGTCACCCTTCACCCAAGCGTCGTCTCGGCAGGTGGTGGGAGCATTCTCCACGCAGATGGCCGAGCCCTCCTCGCAAACGCGATCGGGGGGAGCCCCGCCCCCGTCGGCCCCGGCGGTCCCGCCCTCAGGCTGCTCCGGCACGCCGCCGCTAGCTCCGACATTGCCGGTAGCTCCGGAGCCGCCGCTCGCGCCGGTGGTGGCGTTGCCTGCTTCTCCTCCAGGATCGCCGCTGCTCGTATCCACGTTGCGACCGCTCACGCCGCAGGCAACTGCCGACGCGGTCACCAGCGCTGCCAAGCCACTTCGTCGCCAGAGTGCTTTCATTGGATTACCAGACATGTCCGCTCACCATTGCTCCCTGAAATTCAGGCAAAATTACTGGCAAAATCGCGACCCGCTTGGCAGCGCGGTCGGCCGACGCCCGCCCTCGCGGTGCAGTAAAGACGAGCACCAGGCCGCCCGCGAC
>DATDEV010000478.1:0-5581 GCA_036522995.1 Polyangiaceae bacterium | reverse complement strand
CGGCGCAGCCGGTTCACCTCCTCCGGCGCAGCCGGTTCACCTCATCCGGCGCAGCCGGTTCACCTCATCCGGCGCAGCCGGTTCACCTCATCCGGCGCAGCCGGTTCACCTCATCCGGCGCAGCCGGTTCACCTCATCCGGCGCAGCCGGTTCACCCTTCACCTCACCCGCACGCGCCGCAGGCGCGGCGTTCACGCTCCCCGGCGAAGCCGGTCCACCCTCCACCTCACCCCGCAGGTTCACCCTGCTTCGAGCGAGCAACGGTACCTAGCGCATAGCAGCAGCTTCTGCGATTCGAGCTGCGGTTTGGCAGCCCCCGCTCTTCAGCGGCTTATTCGATCCAGCGCGCGATCACGCAGGTGATGTTGTCGGGGCCGCCGTTCTCGTTGGCGGACTCGATCAGCCGGTGCGAAGCCGTGGGCAGGTCGGGCGCGCCCAGCACGACCTCGAGCATCTTTTCGTCGCTGATGGGGCCGCACAGACCGTCGCTACACAGCACCATGGCATCGCCGGCGCGCGGCGCTTCGAAGCGCGTGTCCACCTTGACGGTGTCCTTCATGCCCAGGGCGCGCACGATCACGTTCTTGTGGGGGAAGTTGGCGATCTCTTCCTCCGTCAGCTTCTTCATCTTCTTGTAGTCGTTCAGCAGCGAGTGATCCTCGGTCAGCTGTTCGATCTGCTCGTTGCGAATGCGATAGACGCGACTGTCGCCGACGTGAGCGATGTAGACGCCGTCTTCGACCGCGAACAGCGTACAGATGGTCGTGCCCATGCCGCGCTGCTTGGAGTTGCGCTGCGCCTGCTCGTAGATGCGCAGGTTGCAGAGCTTGATGCCGGTGATGAGCCGGTTCTCCTCGTAGCCCTTGGCGCGATCCATCTTGTACGGCCAGGTGCGCTCGGGATCGTCGGCCGTGGCCGCGAAGAACTCGTGCAGCGTGTCGACCGCCATCTTGGACGCGATCTCACCCGAGGAGTGACCGCCCATGCCGTCGGCCACCACGTAGAGTCCGTACTCCGCCATGATGGCGAAATTGTCCTCATTGTGGGAGCGCTTACGGCCGACGTCGGTTTGGCCGGCTACCTCGATGCGAAGGGGCCGTGACACTCTTGTTGGGGATGCCGGGCTGGGCTGAATGACCCGGAAGCCCGAAATCCTCCTCGATTTCGTAGGGTTCTGTCAATCGGCGTCTCGCTCTGCCTTCACGAAGTGGGCGGCCCCGCGGCCAGTCAGCGATAGGGGTTCGGAGTCCGCGGTTTTGCGGGCATTGGCGCGGTGTAGGGCGGCGCCGTGAGCTCGGGCGCGGGCCTCGCCTTCACGCTGACGTGCCGGTAGCGCCCCAGACCGAACAACAATAGCTCGATCGAGTCGCCCACGACGCGGGCCCGGACCGCCTCGTTGAGGCCCTCGGGCGTGGCGACCGGCGTGCCGTCCACGGCGATGATCAAGTCGGCGGCCAGGATGTCCTTGCCGGGCCTCAGCCCAGCGCTGGCGGCGGGGCTGCCGGGCGACACGGCGACGACGCGGACGCCGCGCACGCCCTGCGCCTCGTCACCTGCGGCCTCGATGCCGAGCCAGGTCGCTTCGGCGGGCGCCTTTCTGAGGAACTGCTTGAGCGCGCTCACCGGCGCGCCGTACGGCGCCGGGACGCAGGTCTGTTCTCGTGGAGTTTGGGGCCCCAGCCCCAAACTCTGTGCTGGCGTCGTTGGTGGGGCTTGGGGGGCGGGGCAGGCGCGCGCCACGATCGCCACCACCTCGCCCGCGGCGTCGATGATCGGGGCGCCCGGGCTGGGTGCACCACTGCCGAGCGTGTAGGCGTCGTGCAGTGTAACGCCGTCGCCGCCGAGCAGCGGGCGCGCGAGCTGGAGCGAGACAGGTGCCAGGCTGAGCGGCTTGCCGGCGCCCGCGTTACCGAACATCTGCAAGCCCACGAAGCTCGGCTGCTTGGCTGCCTTCACGCCGGTCTTGCGCGGCGCTTGCGCGGGCGGCGGCAGCGGCGCGAGCAGCGCCAGGTCCCAGCCGCGATCGGCATGGACCAGCTTGAGCGGCACGACGACGCCGTCCGGGTAGCGCACGCTCAGGAAGTTGCCGGTCGTGAGCGCTGACAGCGCGCTCAGAATGCGGCCATCGCCGTCGAGCACGACGCCGAGCGCTAGCGGACGGCCTTGGCGTTGAACCACGACCACGCCCTGGCGGGCCCGCTCGACCGGGCTGAGCGGCGCCGGCGCTGGGGGCGCGGCTGCGGCTGCGGCTGCGGGCGCGGGGCCGGCGGCTGGTGCTGTCGCAGGCGCTGCTGGCACTGGCGCTGGCACCTGCCCCACGGCGTGAGGGACAGACAGCAGACAAGCGATCGAGAGCCGCGCAGCCGAAGTGAAAGCACCCGACATGCGCGCGAGCTTAGCGCAGTTTTCTGGACGAGGGCGGCACGCTGCTGCCTTCGACGCGCCGCAGCTCCCGCACGCCCGATCCGCTCGCCACCAGCACCACGTTCGCGCGCGCGATGAACAGGCCCGTCTCCACCACCCCCGGCAGTGCGTGCAGGGCCCCGTCGAGCTTGCGTGGGTCGGCGATGGGCCCCGTCGCGAGGTCCACGATGTAGTTGTTCGAGTCGCTCATGAGCGGCTCATTTCCGCTCATGCGCACCTCCGGCTCGCCCAGCGCGCGCAGCGCTTGTAGCGTGGTGCGAAGGCCGAACGGGAGCACTTCGAGCGGTACCTTGCGCGTGGCGCCCAGCCTTTCGACCAACTTGCTCTCGTCGACGATGATCACGTTCAGGCGCGCCGCGTAGTTGACGATTTTTTCGCGCGTGTGCGCCCCGCCGCCGCCCTTGATCAGGTCGAGCTCGGCGCTCACCTCGTCCGCGCCATCGACGCAGACGTCGAGGCGCCACGGCCCCGCGTCGTCGAGCAGCGGAATGCCGCAGCGCGCGGCCAGCGCTCGGCTGGCGCTGCTGGTCGGCACGGCCGTCAAGCGCCGACCCTGCTCCACGAGCTGCCCGACTGCTTCGATGAACCAGCGCGTGGTCGAGCCGGTGCCGAGGCCGACGATACCCGCGTCGGGTAGGTGCACCAGCGCGGCGAGCGCAGCTTTCCGTTTCATTTCGTCGGACGACATTTGGGGCGGGCCCTTATACTAAAGTACAGTCCCGGCGTGGCGAACCTCGTTGCAGCAACCTGTCCCAAGTGCGGCGCGCACGTGCGGCTCGACCCGGATCGCGAGTTCGTTACCTGCCAATTTTGCGGCGCAAGCTCGTTCATTCAGACCCAGAAGCGCCCGGTTACCCAGCAAGTGCACGCCCAAGCGCTGCCGGTCATCCACGTGCCGCACGTACAGCGGGGGTGTGCCAGCGCGGTCGCGCTGATGGCGGGCCTGGCCGGTGTCGGTGCGGCGCTGGCCGGCATCGTCGCCGCCTACGTGTCGTCGCTGGCCACCAACGTGGTGCCCCAGCCGGTCAGCTTCAAGCCTCAGTCGACCGCGACCGGCGCCGCCGAGGCGACTGCAGCGGCGCGCGACGAGCCCACCGGCAAGCTCGTCGAGGAGGACTACTTCGCGGACGGGACGCGGGTGAAGGCTCGCTACGAGCAGGCGCTGGGCAAGCCGGTCATGGCCAAGCAGCTGGTCGTCTATCAGTACTACGCCATGCTCGAGGCGCAGAACCCGAAGAACCGCGAGCACGTCGACAGCTACAAGCTGTGGGCCAACAAGGTGGAACGACCCGAAGCAGTGCGGCTCGGCAGCGACAAGAAGCAACTGTCGCAGCTGCTCTTTTCTTTCGACAGTATCGATTTTGTACTGCTGCAAAAGCTGATCAAGCAGGCGCTCAACGAGCTGGCCATCGAAGAGGGCAAGGTCACTCACGTGATACTGGAACGAGACGGCTCGAGCGCGGGCCGCGAGCCAATCTGGCGCATTTACGTGAATGGCTCGCGTGACAGCGGCTTCGTCGAGTTTTCGTCGCAGGGCGAGAAGCGCCGCGTGGCTCAGTAAAACTGACCCGACGTCGAAGCGTGCGGTGACTGGTGAGCCTAGACCAGCAGGACGTCGGAACGACCGTAGGCAACGACGGCCCGCGTGGCGCTGCCGAAAAGCAGCTGTCGTGCTCGGGACCGACCGCGGCTAAGCACCATCAACGACTCCGGATCGAAACGCTCGAGCACCTGAAACGGGGTGCCATGATGAAGCACGAGCTGTGACCGCTTGAGCCCCGCCTTAGCCAGGAGCTTGCCCATGCTCAGCTCAGCCTCACGGCGAGCTGCCTTCCTGTAGCTACTTAGCGCGCCGATACTAGCGCCGTTCGAGCGTAGAGCCGCCTCGAACGGGGCCTCGTAAGCATGAAGCACAGTGACCGGCTTGACCGACACGAACGCGGCAGCGTCAAGTTGCTCGCGCAGCCGCGACTCCTCACTGGCGGCGATTGTGACCTTGCGGTAGGCACGCTCAGCAGGGCGTCGAACGAGCAGAACACGATGTTGGGCCAGAGCGACAAGGCGTTCGGCCGTGGACCCAATCATGGCTGCCAGAACGGAGCTACCTCGAGTGCCAACGACGACTAGATCGGCGGCGACTTCACGTGCCTTAGCGGTGAGACACTTGACCGGCTCCCCGTGCAGTAAGTGGGCGCGTGCGTCCACGCCCCTTTCTCGCAGCTCTTCGACCGCCACGCGCAGCGCCTCGTGCGGCTTGTCATCGCCTACACACCGGAAGCGACGCGCTAGAGCAAGCGGAATGCGCGACGCCGCGTGAACGACGTGAAGGACGGCGCGATGGCGAAGCGCGAGCTCGGCCGCTCGCGCTTGCGCAAGCCGTGAACCAGCCAAGAAGTCGGTGCCGACGACGATGGCGTGTGAACGTTGCGAAGCGCGCTTTGTCATCGGGACAAATTATCCACATCAGGCTCAGCGAGGCGAGCGATTCCTTCGGGAGACTGAGAAGATGTCATTCACCCGCGATCTCGATCGTCGCTCGCGTCACGAGCTTGTGGAGCGGGCGCGCGGTGACTTCTTCCTCTCGCCACTGCCTGATCATGTTGCACGCTTGGAAGCCTCGTAACGTTTGAGCTTACGGTACAAGGTCGCGATGCCGATCTTCAGCTGCTCGGCCGCGGCCGCTTTGTTGCCCTGATTTGCGCTCACGACGGAGAGGATGTAGTCGCGCTCCACGTCCTCGAGTGGGCGCACATCTCCCGGTGCATAGGCGCTCGGGATGGCCAGCCCGACTTCCTCCGGAAGATCTTCGACGTCGATGCGGCTGCCCTTGGCGAGCACCACGGCTCGCTCGATGGCATTCTCGAGCTCGCGGACGTTGCCCGGCCAACCGTAGCGGACGAGTTGGTTGGCGGCGCTCGGGGTGATACTGGTGACTTTCCGCCGAGTGCGCTCAGCAGCCTCCTTCAAGAAGGTCCGGGCGAGCGAGAGGATGTCGTCGCGCCGCTCGCGCAGCGGCGGCACACGAAGCTCGACGACCCGGATTCGATAGTACAGATCCTGCCGGAAGCGCGCCGCGTGAACTTCGGCTGGTAAATCGCGGTTGGTGGCCGCGAGCACGCGGACGTCGACTTTGCGATGGCGATTCTCGCCGACGCGC
>DATDEV010000477.1:0-3614 GCA_036522995.1 Polyangiaceae bacterium | reverse complement strand
CCACTCCAGCCAGTACAAGAACGCGGGCCAGCTGCGCCCCGGTGCGGTGCTGATCGCCGGCGCCGGCAACTCGGGCGCCGAGATCGGCATCGAGCTGGCTCGCCAGGGGCGAAAGGTCTGGATCGCCGGGCCCGACACCGGTGCGCCGCCCTTCCGCCTGAGCAGCTTCTGGGGGCGCTGGCTACTCGGGCCGCTGCTGCTGCGCGTGATCTTTCATCGCTTGCTCACGATCCGGACGCCGATGGGTAGAAAGGCGCGCCCCCGCATGCTGGGCAAGGGCACGCCGCTGATCCGCACCCGCCTGGCCGATCTGCGGGCGGCCGGCATCCAGCGCGCCCCGCGCGTGCAGGGCGTTCAGGCTGGCCTGCCCGAGCTGGCCGACGGCAGCACGCTCGACGTGCCGAACGTGATCTGGTGCACCGGCTTTCATCCCGGCTTTGCCTGGATCAAGCTGCCCATCTTCGATGAGCAGGGCCAGCCGCGCCACGAAGGCGGCGTCGTGGCCAGCCAGCCGGGGCTGTACTTCGTGGGCTTGCATTTCCTGTTCTCGATGTCGTCCTCGATGATCCACGGCGTGGGGCGAGACGCCGGGCGGATCGTCGAGACACTGGCCGCGCGTCGGGCGCGGGTGTAGCTCGATGCGATCTTGGCGAAAGCGAAGCTGCGCATCGGTATCGTGGGCACCGGCGGCATGGCACACTCGCACGCCGAGCATTTCAAGCGCATGAGGGGCGTGACACTGGCGTCGTGCCTGGACGTCGTGCCGGGGCGCGCCGAAGCCTTCGCGCAGAAGTACGGCATCGAGCGGGTGGCAAGCCAGTGGAGCCAGCTGCTGCCCGAGGTCGACGCCGTGGCGCTGGTAACGCCCGATGCCGCCCACTCGGACGGAGCGCTAACCGTGCTGCGCGCGGGCAAGCACCTGCTGTGCGAGAAGCCGCTGACCGTCACGCTCGCGGAAGCGCGCCGCGTGGCCGCGGCAGGCAAGCGCGCCGCGGCGCGCGGTCAGATCGGCATGGTCAACTTCAGCTACCGTCGTTCGGCGGCCCTGCAGCGGGCGATCCTGTTGGCGCGCTCGGGACAGCTGGGCGAGTTGCGACACGCGCACGGCTTCTATCTGCAGAGCTGGGTCGCCGCTCCGATCTGGGGTCACTGGAGCGGTGAAGGCTGGCTCTGGCGCATGAGCACCCCGTCGGGCTCGGGCGGAGTGCTGGGCGACGTCGGCTGCCACCTGCTCGATCTCATGACCAGTGTGATAGGCGAAGCCACGGCCGTCCGCTGCGAGCTCGGCACGTTCCCCAAGGTCGGGCAAGACGGCAAGCGCTACACCAAATGGCGCGGGCGACCCCTCGACGCCAACGACACGGCGCTCATCGAGCTGCGTTTTCGAGACGGAGGGCTTGGCGTGCTGCACCTGACGCGCTGGGCGACCGGCCACGCCAACCACCTGCGGCTCGAAGTCCACGGCACCGAGGGTGCCGTGATGTTCGATCTAGATCGCTCGGAGGAAACGCTCGATACGTGCCTGGGCAAGCACACCTCGACCGCGACCTGGAAGACCCAGAAGCTGAAGCCCGCACCGACCATCTACCAGCGCTTCGTGCGCGCCGTGCAGAGCGGTGAGGCAGACCAACCCGACCTGCAGCGCGGCGCCGAGATCCAGGCCTATCTCACTGCGTGCGAGCGCAGCGCCCAAAGTGGCACCTGGCAAAAAGTGCCGAGCGTGTGACTTCGACGCCGTGAACGCGGGCTGCCAAGCTGCAGTTCTCCTCGCAGAAACTTCCGTGTCGAAACCAGGCCCCGCCGCGCGGCGGGGCGCTGCTACTTCTTGCTACTGAGCAGCAGGTCGAGCACGAACTCGAGCAGGTCCATCACGCTCGAGCCGTCCGCCGCATTCGTTCGCGGCGGCTCCGGGAGCATGCTGCCCGCCATGCTGGGCCTCTCGGGGCGTTTGGCTTGCAGCTCCGCCTTGGCGCGCTGCAGGCCGCCGCGGCGCACGAACTCCAGCACCCGCGGTAGCTCCCCGGCATCGAAGAACGAACCGTGCAGCGAGCAAACGTCGGTGACGATGCCGCTCGTAGAACCGAAGTTGCGGCGGTGCATCAACTGGCTACAGGCAGGGCAGGGCCGGTAGCGCACCGGGCTGGTCAGAGGGTTGCCTCGCGGCGCGTCCACTACCGATGCCACCGTCCGGCCCAGCACCTCGCGGGTTTCGAGCAGCGCGCGCAGCAGGCCATGGCTCACCAGCTGCCCGCCGCAGCTCTGGCAGGCATGCAGGGTGCCGCTCTCGGCGCTGAAAGCTTCGAGCGGCCGTTGGCAGTCGGGGCAAACCAGCCGGCTCTGCTCGGCGAGCGGACCGAGGCCGAGCTCCGCGCCGCAGCCGCGGCAGTGCAAATCATCGGGGAAGCTCAGCTCGAAGCAATGGCCGCAGCGGAGCGTTGCGAGCAGCGTCGAGCAATGCCGACAGCTGCGCTCCTGGTCGCGCGCAAACGCCCCACACACCGGGCACTGGTAGGCGCCTGCTTCCGTCATGCAGGGCCAGGTTACTTTGCCATTGGCAGCTCCCGCCAGCGGCCTTACGACTCCGAGATGGCAACGCCGCTGTCGCGCTGGTTTTCCGTGCTTCCTCCGCTCGGCGCGGCGGCGCTCTCATGTATGTCCGCCTGCTCCAAAGCCACCGCGGATTCGCAGCAGCCGGCCCCCGCGGCGCAGGCGTTGGCCGCCGCGGCGCCTCTAGCTGCGGGCGCGCCTGCTCCGGAGGTCACGTTTGCCGTTCACACGGGCGAAAGCCTCACGCTCGCGAGCCTGCGCGGCAAACCCGTGGTCGTGTACTTCTACCCCAAGGACGACACGCCGGGTTGCACGGTGGAGGCGCAAGAGATTCGCGATCTGTACCAGCAGCTGAGCGGCACGGGCGCCGTCGTGATCGGCGTGTCGACCGATGGGCGCGACTCGCACAAAGCGTTCGCCGAGAAGCACGCGCTGCCGTTCTTGCTGGCTTCGGACGAGTCCGGCGCGCTTGCGCGAGCGTTTGGCGTCCCGCTCAAGAACGGCCGCGCCACGCGCGTGAGCTTCGTCGTCGGAGCCGATGGTCGCATCAAGCAGTCGTTTCCGAGCGTGACGCCGAAGGGCCACGCCCAAGAGTTGCTGAGCGCGATTTCCAGCTGAGCTAGCGCGTACGTTTCCCCACGATATCGCGCGCCTGGTTCGTGATCATGGACACGATGAATGTCACCACGCGCTGACGATGGAATGTCGAATGGTGGAACGACCAGCGACGGCAGCGCCACGGGCGGCTCTGCTTCCGGCGGTACCGCCTCGACGCTGTGCGCTGGCGTCGCCAATTGGTCCAACCGCGACTACGCGCTCGGCGACGTCGTTGCGTCGACCTGCAGCGGAGTATTTCAGGGTGCTTGTCCCGAAGGGCAAAGCACAAGTTCGTATGCCGCCACCAGGACCGAATCCAAAGCTCGCTCTTCCCTGGTGCAGGACGCGACCTCCCGGTACGAGCAACGGTTGGGAAGAGGCTTGGGTCGACCAGGGCCAGTGCTGGTAAGCGCACTGCTGTCGAGCGCACGGGCGCTTTGCGAAGCGCGCTGAGTCGTGCTGTGATCCCG
>DATDEV010000476.1:0-5787 GCA_036522995.1 Polyangiaceae bacterium | reverse complement strand
CGTCGACTACGGCAAGCGGGTCGGCGCGCGCGTGGTGGTGCGCGGTTTGCGCGCTGGCACCGACTTCGAATACGAGCTGCAGATCGCCCACGCCAACGCCGATCTGAGGCCGGAGATCGATACCGTGTTCTTGCCGACCCGCACCAACTACGGCTTCATCAGCGCCTCGCTCGTGCGCGAGATCGCCAGCCACGGCGGCGACGTCAGCCGCTATGCGCCCGAGCCCGTGTGCTCGGCGCTGCGCGCCAAGTTCGGCAAATAGCGGCTGTCTCGTGGCGTTTGGGGCCCCAACCCCAAACGCTCTGCTGGTTGGCGTCTGGCTGTCGATCTGCTGGTTGACGACTTAAGCCGGGTGGGATGCCGGCCGTCTTGTTTCTGGTAGCCTGCGCTAAGCGGTTGGGCTGGCAGCTCGACCCCAGGCTCGGGGTCGCGTCGCCATGATGGCTTGGTTTGCGTCGTTCATCCAAACGCCCGCGTTCGAAGACGACGACGATCGCCGTGCCGCGCAGCTACTCCGACTGGTGCTTGCGGTCTGTGTGGTGTGCATCGTGGGCTACTGGCTGGCCACGGTCGACTCCGGCTTGCCGTGGTCGCGTCGCCTACCGGTGTTCGGCGCGCTGGTCGTCGCACTGGCGTGTGACTGGGGGCTGAAGCGCGGCTTCGTGCGCCCGCAGGCCTGGGTGATCGTGGTCGGGCTCACGGCTCTCTCCCTGGGCAGCCAATTGACGAGTGGCGGCGTGCGCTCACCGGCGACGCTCACGCTGTTCGTGGCGGTGGTGCTGGCCGGGCAACTGCTCGGCTGGGGCGGCGCGCTGATCGTCGCCGGCATCGCCAGCGTGGGCACACTGGGCGTGCACGGCCTGTACGCCTCGGGCGGGATGCAGCGGGCTCTGATCCACAGCGAGGGCCAGTACGCGCGCGCGCTGGTGATTCAGCTGCTGGGTACGGGCAGCCTGATCGCGATCGCAGCCTGGAGCCTGTCCGCGACGATGCGCCGGCTGCGCCGCGAACAGGCAGCTTTCCGCGATTTGGTGGAAGAAGCCCCGGACGCCATGGTGTCGCTGGACGAAGCCGGGCGCATGAGGCAGGTCAACCGCGCGCACGAAAAGTTCACTGGACGCACGCGCGAGGCGCTACTGGGCAAGCCCTTCGACAGCGTCGAGGGAGCGGTCACGCCCCAGGTCAGCGCGGCGGCCCGTGAACGTTACGAAGCGCTCAAGGCAGGCTCGCGGACGCCCCTTTTTCGTTTCGAGCTGACCCGACCCGATGGCTCGCACGTGTTCGGCGAATCGAACGCGCGCGCCGTACGGCGCGCTGATGGCTCCCCCGGGGTCGACCTGGTGATCCGCGATATCAGCGAGCAGGTGCGAGCCGAACGACGCCAGCAGGAGCTCGAGGACCAGCTGCGCGCGGCACGCAAGCTGGAGGCCATTGGCCAGCTGGCAGGCGGAGTGGCGCACGACTTCAACAACCTGCTGACGGTCGTGTTCGGCAACCTGCAGCTGCTTCGGCTCTCCCCACTGGACGCCGAGCAGCTCGACGGCCTCAGCAGCATCGAATCGGCGGCGGAGCGCGCGTCGGCCATCACACGCCAGCTGCTGGCCATCGGTCGGCGGCAAGTCTCCCGTCCGCTGTCGGTTTCGCTCAACGACTGCGTGCGCGGCCTTTCGGACCTACTGCGGCGCATGGTGCCCGAGCACGTCACGATCGAGACCAAGCTCGGCGAACGGCTCCCCAACATCGTTGCCGACCCGGCCCAGCTCGATCAGGTGGTGCTCAACCTGGTCGCCAACGCGCGCGATGCGATGCCCGAGGGGGGCAAGCTGGGCATCGAGACTTTCACCACCGAGCTCGGGCACCCCGAGCAGCTGCCCCCGCTTTTGCCCGGCAGCTACAGCGCGCTGCGCGTCAGCGACGCGGGGCAAGGCATGACTCAGGAGACGCAGGAGCGGGTGTTCGAGCCCTTCTTCACCACCAAGGATCTCGGGCTCGGCACGGGGCTGGGCTTGGCGACGGTGTACGGCATCGTCAAGCAGCACGGCGGTCACATCGTGGTGGAGAGCACGCCGGGCGCAGGCTCGAGCTTTTCGGTCTACTTCCCAGCCTCGTCGGAGCCGCTTGCGGGTCACGAGGGCGTCGCGCCGAGCGTCGAGCGTCGGCCGGCTCGCCTGCTGCTGGTGGACGACGAAGAAGCCGTGCGCCACGTGATCGCCCGCATTTTGAGCCGCGCAGGCCACGAGGTGACGGTGGTGTCGGACGCCCTGGAGGCGCTCGAGGCCGCTCAGCGCATCGGCCCGGCGCTGGAGCTGCTCATCACCGACGTGGTGATGCCGGGTATGAGCGGCGTGGAGCTGTCGCACGAGCTGCGCCGGCGTCTGCCTGGGCTACGCGTGCTGCTGTTCTCCGGCTACCCGGGGCGCGACTCCGCAGCGCTCGGCGCGCAGCCGGGCGTGGAGTACCTGGCCAAGCCCGTAGCGCCGCGCGAGCTGCTGGCACGCATCGATCAGCTGCTGGCGTCGAAGTCGTCGGGATCGACGTAGTCGACCTCGACCCCGCGCGGGGTGCGAAAGCGCGTGACGCCGGCCGCTTCGTCCCGCGACAGCACGTAGCTCGGGCCGTGGGGCACCTTGCCGAAGCCACCTGGCGTATCGACGATCAGCTTCGGCAGGGCGATGCCGCTCAAGCGACCCTGCAGCTGCTCCATGATTTCGACGCCGCGAGCGAGCGGGGTGCGCAGGTGCGAGCTGCCTCGCACCGGGTCCATTTGCAGCAGGTAATACGGGCGAACCCGCTCACGCACCAGGCCGCGAAATAGCGCCTTGAGCGTCTCGGCGTCGTCGTTGATGCCGCGCAGGAGCACCGTCTGATTCATGATCGGGAAGCCCGCATCGGCCAGTCGCCGGCAGGCGCTGCGCGCGCTCTCCGAGAGCTCCTTGGGGTGATTGAAGTGCGTCATCACCCACAGCGGATGGAAGGGTCGCAGGGCGTCGAGCAGCTCGCCCGTGATGCGCTGGGGCAAGACCACCGGGACGCGCGTGGCCAGGCGGATCGTCTCGATGCTCGGAATATCCCGCAGTGCGCCGAGCAGCGCGGTCAGCCGCCCGGTGGCCATGGCCAGCGGATCACCACCACTGACGATCAGGTCGCGTACCTCGGGGTGCTGTCGCAGGTAGTCGAAGGCCGGCTGTAGGCGCTCGAGCGAGCGCGGGCCGCCGCCGTTGCCGACGAGCCGGCTGCGCGTGCAGAAGCGACAGTAAACAGCGCAGCGATCGGTCGCCAGCAGGAGCGCGCGGTCGGGGTAGCGTCGAATCAGCTCGGGAGCGACCTCGTGCGCCTCCTCACCCAGCGGATCGCGCAGGTCGCCGCGCGCCTCGTACGCCTCTTCCTCACGCGGCACGATCTGGCGACGGATCGGGCAGCTTGGGTCACGGCGATCGGCCAGGCTCGCGTAGTAGGGCGTCACCGAGATCGGGAAGCCCTGCGCCTCCGCGCGGCGGGCGCCTTCGCGCTCCGAGGGCGTGAGCTCGAAATGCCGCTCGAGATCGGCCAGCGAGCGCAAGGCTCCGCGGAGCTCCGCCTGCCAGGCAGGCTCGGCGCTGTGGACGAGCGGTAGCAGCGTCACGGTGTGGGCGTGGCCCTGGGTGGTTGGCTGACGGCGGGCGCTGCCGGTAGCGGAATGCGTGCCAGCTGCGCCTCGTCGATCGTGACCGGATACTTCTGCTTGAGCTCGGCTTCGAGCTGGGCTTCGCGGGCGCGGATGCGCTCCTGCACCAGCGCGACCCGAATCGAGCGTTCGGCGTCCGCGAAGGTGCGATCGCGGGCAGCGGTCCGGCCGGTCATGCGCACGACGTGGAAGCGGCCACCTTCGGCAACCGGTCGCGCCAGCACCCCGCCCAGCTGCTCGATCTCGAATACGGCGGCTCGCAGCGGCTCTGGCACCAGGGGATTGTCGCCGCGTGGGTGCCCGGGCGGGCCGACGATGCCGAGATCACCGGCCAGCTCGGGCGGAGTGGTCGGGCTGGGCTTGGTTTTGGGGTCACGCGTCTTTTCGGCCACCAGCTGGCCCCACTCCGCCGGCTTGGCGCCGACCGCCTTCTCGAGCACCGCCTTGGCCTCGGCCTCGGTTGCCACCGCGATGTGCGCGACGCGCCGCCGCTCGGGCTCGCGAAAGTCGTCGCGATGTTGCTCGTAGTACTGGCGCGCGTCCGCCTCCGAGACGTCGCTCGGCGAAACCCCGCTGCTGCGAACCTGCGTCAAGAGCTCGTCGCGGAGCATCTGACGAACGCGTTCCTGCGTCTCCGGCTGCTTGTCCAGCCCGCGGCGCTTGGCTTCTTCGGCCAAAAGCTCCAGATCGATCAGCTCGCTTAGCAGCTGCTTGCGACGATCGGCCGACTGGTAGCGAAGCCGCTCGAACGGATCCATGCGCTCGAGCGTCGCGGCAAAGTCTCCGAGCGTGATTTGGCGGGTGCCCACTTTGGCCAGGACGCGAGCCGCCAGCTCCGGCGTGATGCCGGAGGGCCGTGCGCTGGCTGAAGCGCTCGGCAGCGCCGCCCCGGGCGTTGGCTTGTCGCGACACCCGAGCGCGCAGGCCGCGCAAAGCAGCAGGCGGGTGTGACGAACCAGTGTTTCGCGCATGCGTGCCGGAATTACTACGCTCTTCTGGCTCGCGCCAGAAGCGGTTGCGTAATGCAACATCCGGGGCTACGTGTGCCTTCAGTGGACAACCAAGCGGCACCCGTCAGCGGCACCGGAACCCTGCGCTACAAGCGCGTGATCCTCAAACTGTCGGGCGAGGCGCTCAGCGGTAAGGAAGGCGGCTCGGGCATCGACACCACGATGCTCAAGGAGACGGCGGTCGAGCTGGCCGAAGTGCACGCCACCGGGGTGCAGCTCGGGCTCGTGGTAGGCGGCGGCAATATCTTCCGCGGGCTGCGCGGCGCCAGCGAGGGTATGGACCGGGCCCAGAGTGACTACATGGGCATGCTGGCCACCGTGATCAACTCGCTAGCGCTGCAGGACGCGCTGGAGCGCTCGGGCGTGCCGACGCGCGTGATGACCGCCATCGAGATCAAGCAGCTGGCCGAGCCGTACATCCGCCGCCGCGCCATCCGTCACATGGATCGCGGGCACGCGGTGATCTTCGCCGCCGGCACGGGCAACCCCTACTTCTCGACCGACACGGCGGCTGCGCTACGCGCCATGGAGGTGCGCGCCGACGTGGTGCTCAAGGCCACCAAGGTCGACGGCATCTACGACCGCGACCCGCGGCGTCATCCCGACGCCAAAATGCTCGAACGGGTGAGCTACGACCGTTTCCTGGCCGATCACCTGGGCGTGATGGATTCGACCGCCGTCGCGCTGTGTCGCGAGCACGGCCTGGCGATTCGCGTCTTCAAGATGGCACGCGGGAATATCAGGCGAGTGTGTCTAGGCGAACCGGGCGGGACTACGGTCTCGGCCTGAGGCCGAGACCGTAGGTTTGGGTTTGTCTCCGGGGTAGCCCAAGCGTCTGGCGACGTTCGCGGGCTGAACCACAGCTGGCGCTCGGCCGGGGTGGGTTCTTATTTGCCTCTGCGGCGACCCACACGCATGGCGATTTTCGCGACCTGAGCCACAGCTGGCGCTCGGCCTCGCCGAGTTCGTTCACTTAGGCTTCTGTTCCGATCGTGATCTTCTCGTGGCAAGGTCGGGTTAGGGCGTTCCAAGCTCGCCCCTGCGGGGCTCGCCGAGCCTTGTAACTGCTCTGGAAGCTGAGCTTTTGGGCGGCTGGGCTTTGCACGGCTCGAG
>DATDEV010000475.1:0-3844 GCA_036522995.1 Polyangiaceae bacterium | reverse complement strand
GCACGACTCCCGATCTCCGACCTCCCTGTAGATCTCGCAGGCTCTCGCTAGGAGCCATCAGAATGGAAGCAGCCCAAGACGTGCCGCCCGGCGTGGCCTGATGCCGGTACGGAAGTTTCTGCGAGCTGAGCTGCAGCTGGGCAGCCCAGGACTAGCGGTCGCGCTTCGATTGCGTGGTGCGTGAGATGAGGTCGCGCACGATGCGGTCGGTGCGGTCGGTGTGGTCGCGCGGAGCATCGGCGGGGGTATCGAGTTGTTCCAGGTCGCGCAGGGTGTCGGCGACCGTAGGCGCCCTGCGGCGCAGGCGTCGCCACAAGAGGGGGATGAGCGGCCAGGCCTTGGCGCCATCGAGCGGTTCGATGGGCAGGAGGTTGAAGCCGATGATCAAGAGGTTCGTGGTCGTGAAGACGTGGACCAGCTGCGCGACGTGGCGTGAAGTTGGTGCACCCAGCAGCTGCAGCGCGAGCACGCACGCCAGCAGCAGGGCCAGCTGGGCCAGCACACCACCCCAGGCGACGATCGCTTCCTGCAGCGGTGAGCCGGAGCGCTGGTGCCGGCAGTAGCCACCAGCACCGTGGATGGCTATTTCCGTGAGCCCCAGCCCGAAGCGGAGCACACACAGCGCGTGACCGAGCTCGTGAATCGCGATCAGTAGCGCGAAGCCGAGCCAAAACGCCGGCACGAAAGCGAAACGACTCATCGCGAGCGCGCCGAGCGGCAGCGTCCAATGCAGTCGGATGGGCGCGCCGCGTAGGTGCGCGATGGTCCAGTAGCCTTGGTTCACGCTGCCACTCCCGAGCTTGCACTGTCAGACACCGTCACGCACGCGAGCGTACCATGCCAGGCTTGCTGGTTGCCGCCGACTGCGCATGCTAGCCACGCTGCGCATGAAGTCGGGACGACCATGAGCCTCCACGTGCCCGAGCCGGGCTCTCCCACGCCGCTCGGTGCGAGCGTCGTGCCGGGGGGAGTCAACTTCAGCGTCTACTCCAAGAACGCCAGCCTGATCGAGCTGTTGATCTTCGACGCGGTGGACGCAGCCAAGCCCTCGCGAGTGATTCGGCTCGAGCCGTCCCGGCACCGCAGCTATCACTACTTCCATGCCTTCGTGCCTGGCCTGGGTCCGGGGGCCATCTACGGCTATCGCGCGGCCGGCCCGTTCGTGCCGGAGCTCGGTCTACGCTTCGATCGCGACAAGCTACTGCTCGACCCTTACGGCTTCGCGGTGGCGGTGCCCGACGGCTACGACCGCCACGCGGCGCGGCGCCCCGGCGACAACGCCGCGGTGGCGATGAAGAGCGTGGTAGCCGATCCGCTGGCCTACGATTGGGAGGGGGATCGGCCGCTGCGCCGCACCTTCACGGAGACCGTCATCTACGAGCTCCACGTCGGGGGGTTTACGCGACATCCGAGCTCTGGTGTCGCCCCAGACAAAGCCGGCACCTACGCCGGCCTGATCGAAAAGATCCCTTACCTGGTCGAGCTGGGCGTGACGGCGGTCGAGCTGCTGCCGGTCTTTCAGTTCGATCCGCAGGACGCGCCCGCGGGGCGGCAGAACTACTGGGGCTATCAGCCGATCTCGTTCTTCGCTCCACACCATGGCTACGCTTCGAGCCGCGACGCGCTGCGCGTGCTCGACGAATTCCGCGACATGGTGAAGGCCCTGCACCGCGCCGGCATCGAGGTCATTCTGGACGTGGTGTTCAACCACACCACCGAGGCGGGCAGTGACGGCCCCACGCTGTGCTTTCGTGGCCTGGCGAACGACACTTACTACCTGCTCGAGCACGATCGCTCGCGCTACGCCGACTACACCGGCTGCGGCAATACGCTGAACGCCAATCAGGCCATCGTGCGCCGCTTGATTCAGACCAGCCTTCGCTACTGGGTCACGCAGATGCACGTCGATGGTTTTCGCTTCGACCTCGCGTCGATCTTGGCGCGCGACGAGTCAGGTAATCCGCAGCCCAATCCGCCCGTGCTGTGGGACATCGAGACCGACCCGGTGCTGGCGGGGACCAAGCTGATCGCGGAGGCCTGGGACGCGGCAGGGCTGTACCAGGTCGGTAGCTTCGTGGGTGACGCCTGGCAGGAGTGGAACGGCCGCTTCCGCGACGACGTGCGGCGCTTCGTGAGGAGCGACCGCAGCTCCGTCTCGGCGCTGACCTCGCGCCTGCTCGGCAGCCCCGACCTGTATGGCCACGAGGAGCGAGAGGCCGAGCAGAGCGTGAACTTCGTGGCCTGTCACGACGGCTTCACGCTCAACGACGTCGTCAGCTACGACCACAAGCACAACCTGGACAACGGCGAAGAAAACCGCGACGGCGCCAACGATAACTACAGCTGGAACTCAGGCGCGGAGGGGCCGAGCTCGGACCCGGCGATCGAGGCGCTGCGCAATCGCCAGGTCAAGAATTTCTTCGCCATTCTCATGCTGTCCGCCGGTACGCCCATGTGGGCCATGGGCGACGAGGTGCGGCGCACGCAGGGCGGCAACAACAACGCCTACTGCCAGGACAACGAAATCAGCTGGTTCGATTGGAGCCTGCTCGAGCGGCACGCAGACGTGCTCCGCTTCGTGAAAGCGCTGGGGCAGCTGCGCAGAAACCGCGACATCGTGGGCGAGGGCAACGTGCGCTCGCTGAATCAGCTGCTCAAACACGCGCACATCGAGTGGCACGGCGTGGCGCTCGGAGCTCCGGACTGGAGCGAGAGCTCGCACGCCATCGCGCTCACCATCGAGACCACGCACAGCCGCTTCCTGCTCCACGCCATCTTCAACTCCTACTGGGAGCCGTTGCGCTTCGAGCTGCCCGCCGTGCCCGCAGAGGCGAGCGAGGGCTGGTGCCGCTGTATCGACACAGCGCTGCCCTCGCCGGACGACGTTCGGTCGCTCTCCGAGGCGCAGCGGCTGACGGAAGCAAGCTATTTGGCGCAGCCGCGCTCGGTGGTGCTGCTGGTGCTCTCGCTGCCCGAGTTGCTTCTGGAGCCGAGGCCGGCTACACCGGCCCGCGATGTCGGCGGGACGCATGAATTGCTGGGCTAACGTTGCGCTACTGGGCTTGCTTTCGCTGTCGTGCGCCGAGGCGGGCGCGCAGCAAGAGTCCAACACGGCCGCGCAGGCGAAGGAGGCGAGCTTCGTGTACGCGCCGGAGCTCGATCGCCCGCATCGCGAGGTGATGCGCCGCTCGGAGATGCTGTCGATTCCCGGCTCGCCGATGCGCAACCAGGAGTCTTGGCTGCTGGACTGGCAGGTCGTAACGCGGCAGGAGAGCAACCTGTTCCGCCGCACGCTGCAGCTCGTCGGCCTGAAGATCAACGTGAACGGAGCCGAGCTGCTACGCGGCGACGAGGTGAAGGGCAGTAGCGTCAAGCTCGAGATTCTCACCGACAAGGACAGCAACGTGGTCGACGTGCGCGGCACCCAGGAGTTTTCCGACGCACTGGTCGCGCTGGGTTCGCCCGAGGCGCAGCCGGTGCTGCGGCGCATCTTCTCGGCGGGTAGGCTCAAGGCATTGGCGGTCGAGCGTAGCCTCGAGCTGCACTCCGATTTCGTGGGTCGTCCGTCGCAGGTCGGCAGCACGTGGATGGCGAACGATCCGAGTATGGGCGGGACGCGGCAGATGCGCGTGCTGGCGCAGGCGCCTTGCGGCAAGGCCAAGTGCGTTCAGGTCAAGCGCGAGTACGACGTGGATCGCCAGGCGCTGTACGCGGACATCACCCAGCGCGTGGGTGCCTACGTGCAGTCGCAGGGCGGCGATCCGAGCAAGGTCGCGGTCACGGGCATGGAGCTCAAGCTCGAGGACTCGCTGGTCATCGATCCGGCGACCATGGACTACCATGC
>DATDEV010000474.1:0-3658 GCA_036522995.1 Polyangiaceae bacterium | reverse complement strand
CGACGAGCTGACCCAGCAGGAGGAGGGCGGCCTCGAGCTCGACCCCGAGGCAGCGCAATGGCTGGAGCGCGTGCGCGGCCTGGCGAGCAAGACCTTCGAATTGCCGAGCTCGCTGCGCGCCGAGCTGCGTCCGTATCAGCTCGAAGGTTTTCACTGGCTGTGCCGCCTGGCCGAGCTCGGCCTGGGCGCTTGCCTCGCCGACGACATGGGTCTGGGCAAAACGCTGCAGATCCTGGCGCTGCTACTACTGCGGGCCGACCAAGGCGCCGCGCTGGTCGTGGCCCCGACCTCGGTGTGCGCCAACTGGGCCATCGAGGCGCGGCGCTTTGCGCCCGGCCTCGAGGTGCTCGAATACAACGGCGACGCTCGCGACGAGCTGCTGGACCAGGTGCGCCAGGCTCCGGCAGGCAAGCTGCTGGTCTGCAGCTACGCCCTTTTGCAGCAAGATCAGGCGAAGCTCGCCGAGCTGGACTTTGCCTGCGCGGTGCTGGACGAAGCTCAGTTCATCAAGAATGCGCAGTCGCTTCGAGCACAGGCGGCGTTTCGCATCCGCGCGGGGCTGCGCATCGCGGCCACCGGTACGCCGGTCGAGAACCACGCGGCCGACTTGTGGAGCATCTTCCACTTTCTGAACCCAGGCTTGCTCGGCGACTTCGCCGACTTCAATCGACGCTTCGTCAAGCCCATCGAGCGCGAGCAGGCACAGTCGCCCGAGCAGCTGCTGCGCCGCGTGATTCAGCCCTACGTGCTGCGCCGTCTCAAACGCGACGTGCTGAAGGAGCTGCCCCCGCTCACCGAGCTACGCCACGACGTGGAGCTGTCGCGCGACGAGACGCTGCGCTACGCCATGCTGCGCAAGCAGATCCACGACAAGCTGCTCACGCCGCACGGCAAGCGCGAAAACAAGATCGAGGTGCTGGCCGAGATCACGCGCCTGCGCCGCTTCTGCTGCCATCCGCGGCTGGTCTTCCCCGACGCCGAGCGCGAATCGTCGAAGGTGCAGGCGTTCTTGGAGCTGGTGGAGGAGCTGCGCGAGAACTCCCACCGCGCGCTGGTGTTCAGTCAGTTCGTCGACTTCCTATCGCTGGTGCGCGAGCAGCTGGACGAGCGAGGCGTCAGCTACGAATACCTCGACGGCTCCACGCCCCAGGCCAAGCGTCAGGAGCGGGTCGATTCGTTTCAAAACGGTAACGCCAGCTTGTTCCTGATCAGTCTCAAGGCCGGCGGCTTCGGGCTCAATCTGACGGCGGCGGACTACGTGATCCACCTCGATCCGTGGTGGAACCCGGCCGTCGAAGCGCAGGCCACCGATCGCGCTCATCGCATCGGTCAGGAGCGGCGTGTGACGGTGTATCGGCTGATCACCAAGCACACCATCGAAGAGAGCATTCTAGGGCTCCACGAGAAGAAGCGCACTCTGGCGCGCTCCCTGCTCGAGGACTCGGCCAAGGCAGCTCGCGTCAGCACCGACGAGTTGCTGCGCCTGCTCAGCCCTGACGTCACGTGATCGTCACGATTCCGTCGTCGAGCTGAGGTCGGGCTGCGGTTACTGGAGGTCTTCGCGGCTGCGCTCCGCGCGCAGCCGCCCTGCCATGACCGAGAATCCCGTGCTGCCGGCCATCGACCACGCCGATCCCTCTCTGTACGTCAATCGCGAGCTGTCCTGGCTCGACTTCAACGAGCGCGTGCTCGACCAGGCCCGCGACGGGCGCTGGCCCTTGCTCGAACGCTGCAAGTTTCTGGCCATTCACGGCTCGAACCTCGACGAGTTCTTCATGATCCGCGTGTCGGGTCTGCACGAGCAACTCGACGCTCACGTCAACGCCAGGCAAGCCGACGGCATGGACGTGCGTGAGACGCTCGCGCAGATCCGCAAGCTGGCGCAGCGTCAAATGGCAGAGGCTTCGCAGCTCTATCACGAGGTGCTGGTGCCGGCGCTGGCCGAGGCCCGCATCCGCATCCGAGATTTCGACGGGCTTTCTCGCGAAGAGCTCGCTTGGGCGCGCGACTACTTTCTGGCGTCGGTGTTCCCAGTGCTGACGCCGCTCGGCGTCGATCCAGTGCACCCGTTCCCGTTCCTGTCCAACTTGTCGCTGTCGCTCGCGGTCGAGCTGAACGACCCGAGCTCTGCGGGCGGTGAGCACCGCTTTGCGCGCGTGAAAGTGCCCGAGATTCTGCCGCGCTTCGTGCGCATCGGCCCCATCCCTGGTGACGACGGGTACGACTTCGTGTTGATGGAGGATCTGATCGCCAACAACCTGGCCGAGCTGTTCCCCGGGCTCGTGGTGCGCGGCTGTCATCCGTTCCGCGTGACGCGCGACATGGATCTGGACGTGGTCGACGACGACGCGGCCGATCTGCTGTCGGCGGTCGACCAAGGCGTGCGTCAGCGCCGTTTCGGCGCCGCGGTGCGGCTGGAGGTGTCGCCCCGTTTGCCGCCGCACATCCACCAGTTTTTGCTCGAAAAGCTGGAAATCGAGGCCGACGATCTTTACGAATCCAGCGCGCTGCTCGGGCTTTCTTGCCTGTTCCAGCTGGGCACGCTGGGTCGCATGGACCTACGCGATGCCCCGCTCATGCAGCGCGTGCCGGTGAGCTGGATCGAAAAGAGCGACCCGTTCAGCGCCATTCGCGCTGGCGATTTGTGCCTGCATCATCCGTACGACTCGTTCGCGCCCGTGCTCGAGCTGCTGGCGTTTGCCGCGATCGACCCCGGCGTTTTGGCGATCAAGATGACGCTGTACCGCGCTGGCTCGAACGCCGAAGCCATGCGTTCGCTGGTGCGGGCAGCCGAGAATGGCAAGCAGGTTGCGGTCTCGATCGAGCTCAAGGCGCGCTTCGACGAGGCCAACAACATTGCCTGGGCCAGGGCGCTGGAGCGCGCGGGCGCGCATGTTTTCTACAGCGCCGCCGACGTCAAGACGCACGCCAAGGCCCTGCTCATCGTCAGGCGCGAGGGTCAAGACCTGCGGCGCTACGTGCATCTGTCGACCGGCAACTACAACGCCGGTACGGCGCGCCTGTACACCGACGTCGCGCTGATGACCTGCGATCCGAAGGTCGGCGAGGACGTGTCCGAGCTGTTCAACTCGCTCTCCGGCTTCTCGGCGACTCCGCGCTATCGCGTGCTGTCGGTGGCGCCGATCTCGCTGCGCAGCAAGATCTTGTCGCTGATCGCCGAGCAAGGCACGCGCGCCAAGAGCGGGGGCAGCGGCCGCATCTTCGCCAAGCTCAACGCCCTGGTGGATCCGGAAGTGATCCGCTCCCTTTACCGCGCTTCGTGCGACGGCGCCCAGATCGACTTGGTGGTGCGGGGCGCTTGCAGCTTGAGGCCCGGCATCCCGGGGGTATCCGAAAACATCCGCGTGCGCTCGATGCTCGGGCGATTCTTGGAGCACGAGCGGGTGTTCTTGTTCGGCGACGAGGGCGAAGAAGAGCTGTACCTCTCCTCGGCCGACTGGATGCCTCGCAACCTCGACCGGCGCGTCGAGCTGTTCTTTCCGGTCACCAGCGAAGCGCTGCGCCGGCAGGTGCTCGAGGAGTGCGTCTGGCCCTTCGGCAACGATCACTGCGGCGCCTACGAGATGAGCGCCGAGGGCACGTATCGACGACCGCCCAGCGATCCCAGCGAGCCCATCCCCGACGCCCAAGAGTACGT
>DATDEV010000473.1:0-8173 GCA_036522995.1 Polyangiaceae bacterium | reverse complement strand
CAGCTGCCTTTGCCGCTCGCGGCGGGCGCGATTCTCTGGCTATCGCTGGCGCCGCTGCCACCCGCGCCGCGGGTCAGCGTGCCGCCTGGAGCCGAACGGGTGCAGCAGGCGCAGCTCAAGGGCCTGGAGCGCATCGAGGCGCTGCGCGACCAGCGCGGCCGCAATCCGGACGACGAACGGCGCCTGCGCGCGCTGGCTGACGAAGCCAAAAAGCTGCGCGGCCAACTGAGCCAGGGCATGGAAAAGCGAGAAGCGCTGGCGCGCATGGCCAAGCTACGCGACGCCATCGCCGAGCTGCGCTCGGAATTCGGTAGCGGACAGCAACGACCCGGGCTGGAAGCGGCGATCGGCGCGCTCGCCGAGCATCCGGAGCTGCGCAAGGCCGCCCGCGCCTTGGGCGACGGGGACCTCACGGCGTTCGATTTGGAGATGCAGCGGCTGGCCAACCAAGCCGAGCAGAGCGCGCGCGACAGCGCCAAGCAGGCACTGCAGGAGGCCGAGCGCGCCGCCCGCGCCAAGGGTGCCCAGGCGCTCGGCGACGCGCTCCAGCAGCAGGGTGAAGCGTTTCAAAAACGGGCTGCGGAGGCCGAAGCGTTGCGAGAGCTGGCCAAGTCGCTCGAGGGGCAGCTCGACGCCGAAGCGCTCGAGGATCTGAAGGAGTTCGGCCAGTCGGGGGATCCCGAGGCAGCGCGGCGGCTGTCCGAGGCCATGGGCAAGGCGCTCTCCAAGCTCAGCGAGGCCGAGCGCAAGCGCCTGGCCGAGCGCTTGAAACAGCAGCTGAAGCAAAACCCGCAAGGTGCACTATCGCCGATGATGCGCGAAGAGATGGAAGACATGGCGAGGCGGCTAGCCACGCCAGGCGGCCAGCAGCAGCTCGAGGAGCAGCTGCGCGAGCTGGCCCAGCCGGAGCAGAGCCCAGGCGCTGAGCGCGACGGGGCTCTCGGCGATGCCGAGCGCGGGCTGGACGAGGCCGAGCGCGGGCTCGGTGCCGTGCCGCTGCCCGGCGGGCAGGCGTCACCGGGCGCGGGCAATTCGCCCGCTGGCCCCCAAGCGGGCAAGTCGGGGGGTCCCGGCGGGCAGCACGACACCGGCAGCGGCGCCCACGACGGAAAAACCGACGCGGTCCAGGCGCCCGAGCTACGGGCCAAGGCCGACGTGGCGCGCAGCGGTAGCGGCCCGATGCACGCCGCGACCCTCGGCCGGGCGCCCGCTAGGCCAGGCGACACGGCCAATCAACGCGGCAGCGGAAGCTTGGGCAGCGTAGCGCCCACCGAAATTGGCGCCGTCGAGCAGTCCGAAGTGCCCGAAGAATACCGCGAGCACGTCGGGCGTTACTTCGAGCCGTAGATTCCCTAGCATCTGCCCTCGCATGAGTGAAACCTTCCAAGCGCGGCTGGACAGAGCACGTCAGGCGAGCGCGGCGCTGATGCAAGCCGTCGCCTCGGTGATCGTCGGCCAGCGAGACGTGGTGGAGCAGGTGACCTGGGCGCTCGTCGCCGGGGGTCACGTGCTGCTCGAAGGCAATCCCGGCTTGGGCAAGACGCTGCTGGTGCGCACCCTGGCCAGCGCGCTGGCGCTGCGCTTCTCGCGCATTCAATTCACTCCGGATCTGATGCCGAGCGACATCACCGGCACCAACGTACTGGTGATGACCGAGGGCGGCGGTGCGCCGGCTGGCCGCTTCGAGCTTCACCGCGGCCCGATCTTCGGTCAGGTCGTGCTCGCCGACGAGATCAACCGCGCGACGCCCAAGACCCAGAGCGCGCTGCTGGAAGCCATGCAAGAGCACGCCGTCACCATCGCCGGCGTGCGGCACGTGCTCGAAGAGCCCTTTTTCGTGCTGGCCACCGAGAACCCGATCGAGATGGAGGGCACCTACCCCTTGCCCGAGGCACAGCTCGACCGCTTCCTGCTCAAGGTGCTGGTGCAGTCGCCGAGCGATGACGATTTCACGCACATCCTGCGCCGCACCACCGGCGCCTTCGTCCCGCCGCCCGAACGCGTGCTGACGCAGAACGACGTGCTGGAGCTGCGCCAACTGTGCCGCGAGATCGAGGTCGCCGAGCCCGTACTGCGCTACGCCGCGCGCCTGGTCGGAAGCTCCGACCCCAGCTCGGCCAAGGCGCCCGAGCTGGTGCGGCGCAGCGTGCGCTACGGCGCCGGCGTGCGCGGAGGCCAGGCGCTGGTGCTGGCCGGCAAGGCCATTGCGCTGCTCGAGGGCCGCGGTCAGGTGGCGTTCGACGACGTGCGGCGAGCCGCGCCCGCGGTGCTGCGTCACCGCATCCTGCGCAGCTTCGAGGGCGAGGCGGACGGCGTTACCACCGACCGCGTGATCGCGGCACTGCTCGAGAGCGTGGAGACTCTGCCGGCGAACGTCGCTGAAGCGGTGCAGGCGCGCTAGTGCCCAGCGAGGCGATCAGGCACCTGGCGTGGCGGATCGCTGCCGCGCTGGCGCTGTGGCTGAGCGCGCCGCAAGCAGCGTGGGCGAAAAGCCCGCTCACGCTCGAGGTCCAGCCCCTGCTCGGTAACAACACGCCGGCCGTCGACGGCTGGATGAGCGCCTACGTCCGCATCGAAAACCATTCGGCCGACGTGGTGCGCGGCAACCTGGAGCTCGACGCGGAGCTGGCCTGGTCGCGCCCCGGTGGCGGCCCCCGCAACACGACCGAGGTACCGTTCTCGGTCGCCGGGCATGCGCAGGTCGCCATCGAGGTGCCGCTGCACGGCTTTCCCGGCTCCTGGCCGGCGCTACGCGTCACGGCGCGTTCGCTCGATGGTACGGCCATGGCCGAGGCCAAGGCCGCCGAGCTGCGCGCGCCCGATCCGCTCATCTTCGACCTCGGCTCGCCCAGCCATGTCGCACCGGCGCTGCGCAGCCTCGCCGTTGCCGTCTCCAACACGCGCTGGGGCGGCTTGGCGTCACCGATGCTGGCCGTCTCGAGCGCGCGCATCGAGCCACGCACCGGGGAGCCGGTCGTGCCGCGCTACGCCAGCGGTTACGCCAGCGCCACGCTGGTGCTGCTGACGGGCGCGGAGCTGGCGCTGATCGGCGAGGAGGCGCGCGCAGCGCTGTCGGACTGGCTGCTGGCCGGCGGCGCGGTGGCGCTAGCGCTCGAGCGCCCCGAGGATCTGCGCGCGCCCTATGTCCAAGGCTGGGCGGGGGGGCCCATTCACGAAAGCCCGCCCACAGGCGAGCTGCAGGGCGAGGCCGTGTTCGGCGTGCCACTGGATCCAGGCGGCACGCCGGTCGGACCGCACGGCGGCGGGGTCACCGACTTGCGCCTTTCGCCCAGCCCCGAATCGCGCGAGCGGCTGCGCGGTTACCGCGGCGGCAACCTGCGCTCCAGTCCCTGGGGCGCAAGCGCGAGCTATGGGCTCGGCGAGCTGCACTTGCTGGGCTTTCGTCCCAACTCCGAGCCCTTCGTGAGTGATCCCTGGGTGCACCACAAGCTGGCCGACCTCACCCGCCACGCCTGGGATCGCAGCAGCGCTATCGCCCTGCCCTTCGCCGAGGCGACGCTCGACGAGTCGCGCTTGCGCCTGGTGCGGCGCGAGCTCGATCCGAACGAAGGCACGCGCTGGACCATCATCGCGGCGGCGCTGCTACTGCTGGCGTATGCGGGGCTGGCCGGCCCGCTGAATTTCTACCTGGCGCGCCGCGCCGGTCAGCCGCTGCGCGCGCTGTGGCGCTTGCCGCTGTGGTCGACGCTGGCGCTGGCGCTGGTGGTGCTGCTCGGCACGCTCGGGCGTGGCGTGAGTGGACGTGCCCGGCGCATCACGCTGATCGAGGCGGGCGCTGGCATGAGCCGCGCCGTCGCCACGCGCTTCCGCGGCCTGTACGCCTCGTCGGCCAGCGAGCGCGTCGTGCAGGCGAGCGCGCGAGGCAACGTGCTGGACGTGGCAGGTGACGCGGAAGAAACCGGACGCCACCTGGTCGCCGATCGCGACGGCGCGCGTCTCAGCAACCTGCGTGGGCGCCCCTGGGAGGTGGTCGTCGTGCAAGAGGACGGCTTCATCGGCCTGGGCGGAGGCGTTAGCGTGCTCAGCGATCCGGACGGCAGCGTGCGCGTGAAAAACCGCCTCGGGCGCGACCTGCTGGGCGTGGTGCTGGTGCCTGCCGGCTCGCGCAGCCCGCGCTTCTTTCCGCGCATTCGCGACGGCGAAGCCGTGGTCGACTCTGCCGGACAGCTGCTCAGCGTGGCGCGCAGCGCGGGGCTGGGGCGTTCGGCGCTCAATCTCGGGCCGATTGCCAAGACCCTCGACGACTCCGTGAAGGGCCTGGCCAGCGCCTGGGACGCGATCGAAGGCGCCACGGCGCGCAACATCGACTTCTGGCCTCTCGACGTGCCAGTGCTGCTGGGACAGCTGGAGGGCGGCGAGGGCAAGCTCACGGATAGCGGCTTCCCGCTCGAGGCCGATCGCTGTCTGATCCGGGTGGTCGGCGAAGGAGGCGTGCCGTGACCCAGCCGCCCGCGATTCGAGTGCGCCACCTGTCGCACCGCTTCGGCGCGCGCGAGGTGCTGCGCGACGTGAGCTTCGACGTGCAGCACGGCGAGATCTTCGGCTTCATCGGCCCCAACGGCGCTGGCAAGACCACCACCATCCGCGTGATGGCGACCTTGCTCGAGCCCGCGACCGGGCGCGTCGAGATCGACGGCTTGGACGTCAGCATCGACCCGGACAAGGTACGGCGCCTGATCGGCTACATGCCGGACCACGCTGGCGTGTACGAGCGCATCACGGTGCGCGAGTTCCTGGAGTTCTTCGCGGACGCCTACCAGGTGCTCGATGCCAACGTGGTCGACGTGGTGCTGGAGCTGACCGACTTGAAGAAGCTCGACGGCCGGCTCGTGGCCGAGCTGAGCAAGGGCATGAAGCAGCGCCTGCAGGTGGCGCGCATCCTGCTGCACGACCCCAAGGTGCTGATCCTCGACGAGCCGGCCAGCGACCTCGATCCGCGGGCCCGCATCGAGCTACGCGACCTGCTGCTGGAGCTGAGAGACCTGGGCAAAACCATCTTTCTGTCGAGCCACATCCTCACCGAGCTGTCGGACGTGTGCACCTCGGTCGGCATCCTCGAGCGCGGTCAGCTGGTGGTGGCGGGGCCGATCGCGGCCATTGGCGACGAGCTGGCGCGCCGCGGGCGCGCCGAGCCCGGGGCTGCCGCAGCCGCGGGCTCCGCGCCGGGTCCCGGGCGGCCCCCGGAAGAAACGGCCCTCACCGCCGGCGGCGCGAGCATCCCGGCGGCGGCGCGTCGCCGCCTCAAGCTGCGCGTGCTGGGCGACTCGCGCCAGGTCGTGCCGCTGCTGGCCGGCGGCGCCTTCGTTTACCAGGTCGAGCCGGCCCCCGGCGGCGTGCTCACCGTGGACTATACGGGCGACGAGCGCTTCGTGGCCGACGTCGTGCGGCACCTGGTGAGCCAGGGCGTGGGCGTGGTGGGCGTCGAGCCCGAGCGCAACGAGCTCGAGCGGATTTTTCTCGAGGTCACGCGCGGGGAGCTGCAATGAGCGTTCAAACCGGCTCGTCGTCGCTGCCGCCGCTCGCGAGCGGGGCCTCGCTCTTCGCCCGACTGCGCTGGAGCCTGGCGCGGCTCAGCCGCGATCCGAATCCAGTCTGGATGCGCGAGCTGCGTCAGTCGGCGCGGCTGCAGCGCACGCCCGTCATCCTGATGACCATTACGGTGGCCGTCGCGCTGCTCATCTGCTCGGTCGGTGGCATCGCCAGCGTCACGGCCGAGCCCGCCAAGGTCGGCGTGGGTGTGTTCCACACGTTTTTCTCGCTGGCCTTCGCGCTCGTCACCTGGCTCGGACCAGCGGTCGCCGCCAGCACCATCGCGGGCGAAAAGAACGGCCGCACCTGGGAGGCGCTGGCGCTCACGGGCCTGCCAGCAGCGCAAATCGCGCGCGGAAAGTTCCTGGCCGCGTACACCTATATCGCCCTGTACCTGGTGATGCTCGCGCCGGTAGGAGCGCTGCCCTTCTTGTTCGGCGGTGTGACCGCGACCGAGGTGGTGCTGGCCTTCTTCTGTTGCTTCGTGCTGGCTGCGCTGGCCGTCGCGTTCGGGCTGGCGCTGTCGTCCAAGTTCCAGAGCTCCGCGGCCGCCATCATCGTCACCCTGATGATGACGCTCACGACCTCCGTGGTGGTCTACGGAGCGCTCGGCGTGGGTCTATCGATGGCGGTGCACGAGCAGTGGCCAGCGGTCGCCCAGGGCCCTCCGGTGTGGTTACCCTCCGCCTGGGTGCGCGCCGACTTCGGGCTGCCCTACCTGGCCTTCCTGGTGGTCACGCCCGCCGTCGCGGTGGCGGTGCCGACCTGGCTCTTCTATGAGACCACCGTCGCCAACCTGGCCAGCCCCAGCGACGATCGCTCGACCCGGCTGAGGGTCTGGACCATCACCAGCACCCTGCTGCTGGCGGGTTGCTGCGCGCTGGTGGGGGTGGCGACCCGCTCCGTGGACTGGGCCATGGCTCAGGCCTCGCTGCTGTTCGTGTTCTTCGCTTTCACGATTTTCATGATCGCCGGCGAGCCCCTGGGGCCCTCGCGTCGGGTCCGGGTGGCGTGGGAACGACAGGGGCGCGGTCGCCTGCTCAGGCTTCTGGGGCCGGGCGTGCTGCCGGCCAGCACCTGGGTGCTGTCATTGATGCTGCTTGGCTTCGCGGCCTGCGTCGGGCTGGGGCTGCTCACGCTACGCACCCGAACCGACCGCGAGGTGCTGGTGGCGTTCGCGGGTCAGCTGCTGGCATTCCTGGTGTTCTTGTGCGGGCTTTCCGCCTTCTTTCGAGCGCGCGCGGAGGGCGCCACCACGCCGCGGGTCCTGCTGCTCGTCACCATTCTGTCGGCGTCGATCGGCCCCTGGATTCTCATGGCCATCGCGGGCGTGGTGACCCGCTCGGGTGACGCGGCCATGGCCCTGGCAGCCCCCTCGCCGACCTATGCCTTCCTGCTGGCGGAACAGATGCAGCGAGGCGCCAGCAACCTCTCCGACCTCCTGCTACCTGCGGTGTTGTGCGCTGCCGGCTATGCCTTGTTCGGCATGGGCCTGCTGGCCATGGCGGCCGCCCGGGTGCACGCGCGCCTGGCGCAGGAGCGGCAGCGGCTGAGCCAGCTGGAGGCCATGCTGGAGGCCGAGCTGGAGGCCGAACAGCAGACGGCGCAGCAGACCGACGAGGCCGTCACCACCACTGCCGAGCCCAGCCCATGAACGCCCAGCAGCTGCTCGACCCGAGCTTCGTCCGCGAGCTGGGCTTGCTGCGGCGTCGGTTGAAGGTGGAGGTGCGCTCGAGGGGTACCGGTGAGCGCGTCGCGCGGCGGCGCGGTGGCAGCGCCGAGTTCCAGGAGCATCGCCCCTACGCACCCGGCGACGACCTGCGCCGCATCGACTGGCTGGCGTTCGCGCGTAGCGGCGTGCCGGTGGTAAAGACATTCCGCGCCGAGGAGGACGTGGTCGTGCGACTGCTGATCGATGCATCGGCCTCGCTCGACTACGGAAATCCCAGAAAAATAGAGGTTTCGCGCCGCGTGGCGGCCGCTCTCGCCTACCTGGCGCTGAGCGATTCGGAGCGCGTGCAGGTGCTGGTGAGCGGCGACGAACAGAGCCGAGGGCTGGCTGCCGTAGGCGAGCCACGGCGGGGTCGCGGCGCCCTGCACCGGGTGCTGTCGGAGCTTTCACATATCGAAGCCAAGGGCCGTGGCTCGCTGGCGACCGCGTTGCGCGGTCTGTCAGAGCGCTGCCCGCGACCCGGGCTGTTGGTCGTGCTGAGCGACTTTCTGGACCCCGGACCGGTGCTGGACGAGCTGTCGCGGCTGCGGGCGCAAGGGCACGCGCTGGCCCTGGTCCAGGTCCTGAGCCGGATGGAGCTCGAGCCGGACTTTCAGGGTGACCTGGGCCTGGTGGACTCGGAAACCGACGCCGAGCTAGAGGTCACCATGGACGCGAGCGCGGTCGAAGCCTACCTGGCTCGTCTGGCGGGCCTGGTCGAGGAGCTGCGCGCGGCGGCTCGACGGCTCGGCGGGCGCTACGTGCGCGTGGTCAGCGACGAGCCCCTCGAGCAGCCGGTGCGCCGCATCGTGCTCGGACAAAACGACTAGCGGCTGCGCGACCGCTGCGGCGCCTGCGTTGTCGCTGCGCTCGGGAGCAGCCAGGTTTGCGTTGACGTTCCACTGGGGAGCA
>DATDEV010000472.1:0-5714 GCA_036522995.1 Polyangiaceae bacterium | reverse complement strand
TCGCGCACAAGTCGAGCGGCGCCGCTCCGCGCAAGCCGGGCACGCTGGGCGAAGAGAACCGGCTGTTTGCTGCCGCCGTGGAGGCGCGCAATCGCGGTGATGCTGCCCGCGCTGCGGAGCTGCTGGGTGAGCTGCTCTCGTCCTACCCGCGCAGCGCGCTGCGTGAGTCGGCGCAGGTGGAGCGCTTGCGAGCCCTCAGCCGCGCAGGGCACGCGTCGCGCGCGGCGAGCGAAGCGCGCCAATACCTGGCCGAGCACGCCGACGGCTTCGCGCGCGACGAAGCGCGCGAGCTGGCGCTCGAGTCGAAAAAGTAGCCGCCGAGCCGAGCGGCGCCCAGTTGAAGGCGTCTGCGCTCCGCTCGGCGAGGTGACGGCCCCGCGCCTCGGGACTCAGCCGGCGGCGCAGCGCATGGCGCACTGCAGATCGCCCGAAGCACAGCCGCAGGGGTTGCGCTTGGGCTTGGGCGCTGCTGCCGGCTCGGACGCCGGAGCAGGAGCGGCGCCGGGCTTCTTGGCCCCACCGCCGCTGGACGGCCTGCGCACGGCGCCGCCGGCGGCCGGCTTGGCGCCGGGCTTCGGCGGCTCCTCGCCCTGGGCCGTGCCCGTGGACGGGGGAGTAGCGGTCATCTCCGGAGTCGGAGTCGGAGGCGGCGTGGGCGTCGGAGCCGGTGCGGCCGCGACGGGAGGCGGAGCCGGTGCGGGCGGAGGCGGAGGCGGCGGACGCAGCATGAACACGATCGCGACGGCGGCGATGGCCGCGACCGCGATGCCGCCGCCGATGTACAAACCGGTCTTGCTCTTGCTGGGCGGCGCGCCGTAGTCGGTAGCGGAGACGCCACCGAGCCCGCCGCCGAGTGGCGACGCCATGCCGAGCCCGAGCGGAGGAGACGCCAGCGGCGACAAGCCGAGCGGTGAGGCAGCAAGCGGCGGCATGGGACCAGCCTCCGACTTGGTCGCCGCAGCGGTGAGCGCCTTCAGATCGATCAGTCCCGAATCCTCGCGGGTGGCGGCGCCGCTGGGCGCCACCGGAGCGATCGGTCGCGACGACGGGCGGCTGGCCGCCGACGTGAGCGCGCTCAGCGAGAACAGCACCGAGGACTCGTTGCGAGCTCCGGTGCTCCCGCTGCTGCCCGCTCCGGAAGCGGCGGAAGAAGCGGAGCCGAGGCCTAGGCCCAGCCCACCGCGCCCGCCCGAAGCACCGCTCGAGTGATCCGGCGCGCTCGTCGCCACGTCGTCTTCGCCGCCGGCGGCGTCGATGCCGCCGAATAGGTCGGGCGCGGGGGCAGCACGCCCCGCGGTGCGCGCTGCGGCGCGCGCAGGGCTCGCGGCGGGCGCGGCGGCACCGGCGTTGAGCGCGGCGACCACCTCGTCGACTTCAGCCAGCGGTTTCCAGTCAGCGAAGCCCTCGGCCCACAGATACGTATCCTGGGTGATTTGGCCCGCGTTGTAGGCCACGACGATCTCGGTCACCGTCATGGTGCGCTGGTCGCCCTCACCGAAGTCGACCGTGAATTCCAGACCCTTGGCCTGGCTGTCGCCCGTGTCGTCGCTCGCTTCGGTCGTCGCTTCGCCGGCCGCAGTGTAGACGCTCGGAGGGTTGGCCTTGCCGTCGATGACGATGGTGGCGCCGCATTTGCGGCAGCGGATCTTCGCCAGGCGGTCCGAGACTTTTTCGTCAGCAATCGAGTATTTGGCAGCGCACGCAGGGCAGGAAATCTTCACTATCGGCCTCGCGACTTGAGCTCTCGAGTAGAAAGGTACGTTCTCACTCGAGGATCGGTCTGATCGGGGATGCGGGGTCTGGGGCGCCGGGGTGGGCGCCTGGTCGAAACGGGGCCTCTTTTTACCATCCCTGCCAGGATTCGCTAGAGCCGTGTTCACTCTCATAAGAAAGGTTAGACCCCCGAACCTCCAAAACCCTTGATTTTATCGCAGCAGGACCTGTCTTCCGCCCTGCCTGTCACGGAAAGGTGGCTAGCTGCCCATGGCGTACAGCGCGAGGTCGATAGCGTCGAGCCGCTCGGCCAGCTCCGCGTTCTCCCCGTCCTCGTGGATCGCCATCTGGAGCTCCCGCTTGGCCCCCAGCAGGTCCCCGGCCGTTATCTTCTCTTCGGCCCGCTTGGCGTAGCGGCGGGCGCCGGCCGAACGGCACAGCTCGTCGAGCGCGCGGATGTCCGAGGGCCGGGCAAGGGGTGGGGGAGCGAGGGTGCCCTCGAGACGCATCACCCCCGTCGCGAGCGCCAAGTCGTAGTCGCTGCGTGACTCGGGATGCGAGAGCACCCGGTAAGCCTCGGCGCCGCGCTGAAACACGCGCCGCATCGCCTCGGCCGTCTCGTCGTCGGCTTCGGGAAATGCATCGGGGTGAAACGTGAGGGCGAACTCGTGAAACGCCTTGCGGATGGCGGCGCTATCGGCGATCTCGAGCACGCCCAAGATCTCGTAGTAGCTAGACTGATCGATCAGCGCGTCCCACTCGAAGATGCGCTCGATGTCTCGCAGATCCATGGCTCACACCCCGCGTCCTGCTTGTCGCTCGGCCATGCGCGCGATCTCGGCGGCGTCGGGCAGCCCGACCAGCCGCACCTGAGTCGACGTCTCACGACCAGTGCCGACGTCCTTGGCGCTCACGACCAACATGCCGCTCGCGTCGAGCGCAAACGACACGGCGATGCGCACGTCGCCGCGCCGCGCCGGGCGCAAGCCCGAAAGCTCGATTTCACCGAGCAACGTGTTATCGCCAAAGCGCTTGGATTCGCCCTGGCTGACGCGCACCCGCACGCTGGTCTGATTGTCGGCTGCGGTTACGAACTCGCGCGTACGCGAGCACGGCACGGTGGTGTTGCGGCCGATGATCGAATCGCAAAAGCCTTCGACCGTCTCGACCGCGAGCGTGAGTGGCGTGACGTCCACGAGCACGGGGGCCAGCGGCATGGGCGGCGGTGGGCTCGAGCTGGCCAGGCGCTGCGTGATGACGCCCGCGGGTGCGAGCGGAACGGTGAGCTGCGGAACTTGGAACGGCGGCGGCAGCGGCGCCGCGATCGGCGGCGGCGGTGGTGGCGGCGCGGCCGCTGCGCGCTTCTCGGCGGCTTGCTGTTCGAACAGCAGCGCCAGCCCTTCCGCGCGCGCGCGCTCGAGCTCCGCAGGCGATGGGGTGCCGACCTTCGTGGGCTCGTCGTCGGGGATCTCGGGCACTTCGAGATCGCCCTCGTCCAGCACCTGCGGCGGGGCGAACGCCATCGGCTGAGCGAGCGGGCGCATCCCGACGGCTGGCGGAGCAGGAGGAGGCGGAGCGACGACTTCGATGTCGTCGTCACCGAGCTGGAAGGCGACGCTCTCTTCCTTGACGGCGGGGGCCAGGGGAGGCGGCTCGGGGGTCACCAGCGGCAGGCCCGATTCGACAGCCACCTGGGCGTTTCGAGCAGCCTCGGCAGCGCTCAGCAGCGTTGGCCCGTTCAGGGGACGCACGGGGCCCAGTCCGGTGCCGGTCTTTTGCTTGGGGCGTTCGCTGGCCACCAGGGGTGACTGGCCGGGCGGCGGTTGGCCGGGCCGTCCCAGCACACCCAGCGCTGGCAAGCGCGACGGTGCGTTCGGATCGGCGCCTTCCTGAACGCCCGGGCGCGTCGCGGCCCGCTCGCGACCAAAGGGCTGCGTGCTCGGGATGCCGAACGCGTCCGGAGCGGTATCCATGCGCGGCCTTGCAGGCCCTGGCTGCAGGATGGGTCCCGGGGCAGTGTCGGAGCGTGGCCGCTGCGCGCCGGGTGGCAAGGTGCCGCCACGCCGCCGAGCAATCGACGAGGATGGTACGCCCGTGCCGGGCAGGACCGATTGTCGCGCCGGGTTCGGCGGCGGGGGCACGGTGCCCTTGCGTCGTTGCTCGGCACCGGAGAGCGCGCTGGCCTGAATCGCCGCGCCGATCGCCACGACCTCGTCCGGGCTGATGTGCGCGCGCACGTCGCGTTTCCAAAACTCTTCGACGCGCCGCTTGACCAGCGGAATGCGCGTCGAACCGCCCACCAGCAGCAGCTGCTGAAAGTCGCCAGGCGTCAGGCGCGCGATGCCCAGCGCCTCCTTGCACACCTCGAACGTCGCGTCGATGAGCGGCACGGTCAGCCGGTCCAGCTCGCCGCGCGTCATCGAAAAGCTGAGCCCGAGCGGCTTGCCACCCGCGCCGTGCGCCACCTCCTTGAGCTCGACCGTCACCTCGTTCTCGCTGCTCAAGCGATGCTTCACGTCCTCGGCCGCTACCTTCAGGTGCTCGTACACCTGCGGCTCGGAGCGCGGATCGTAGCGGTGGCGAGTCAAAAACGTCTCTGCCATGCGCTCGGCGATCGCCATATCGACGTCGTCGCCGCCCAAAAACGTATTGCCCGCCGTCGCCAGCACCTCGAACACGTTGTCCGACAGGTCGAGCAGCGTCACGTCGAAGGTACCGCCGCCAAAGTCGTAGACCGCCAGCCGCTCGGAGCTCGTCTTGCCGTAGCCGTAGGCGAGCGCCGCCGCGGTCGGCTCGTTCAGGATGCGCATCACCTCGAGCCCCGCGACGCGGCCGGCCACCTTCGTCGCAGCGCGCTGCAAGTCGTTGAAGTTGGCGGGCACGGTTATCACCGCGCGATCCACGGTCGTGCCCAGCGCCGCCTCGGCGATGCTCTTGGCCTTGCGCAGCACGAACGCGCTGATCTCCGGCAAGGTGTAGGTTTCGCCGCGCGCCACCACCAGCGCCGCCTGGCCCGGCCCCTCCTTCATCTGGAACGGGAAGCGCGAGCGGGCTTTGCGCACCTCCTCCGAGTCCCAGCTGCGCCCGATCAGGCGCTTGACCGAATAGATCGTGTTGATCGAGTCGACGAGGCGGCGCTGCTTTGCCCCTCGCCCGACCAGCACGTTGCCGCTCGGGTGAAACGACACCACCGAGGGCATCAGCACGTGCCCGCTTTCGTCCGGGATGGCCGAGGCCTGCCCGTCCTTGACCACGGCCACGACCGTGTTGGTCGTACCCAGGTCGATGCCGATGACGGGTGCGCCCGCCACTAGCCAGCTCCTTGCAGCTCGTTCAAAGCCCGGTCGTACCAGCGCTCGACCACGCTGCGAAACGGCCACATCCAGCCATAGTCCGGCCCCATGAAACGCCCGACGATCTGCTCGCGCAGCGCGCCGTCGCGCGCCGCCTCCAGCCCGCGCAGCTCGGCGGTGGCTCGCAGCGTTTCCTGGTAGGCCTCCCATTCGATGCGCGCCCGCCCGTAGGCCAGGCCCAGCGGCAGGAACGGGATCAGGTAGAGGAAGGCCATCAAGGCGCCACCATACCGCCGGCGCTGGCGCAGGTGCACGCGCTCGTGGCGCAGCAAGATGACGCGGTCCAAATCCGGAAGATCATTCCAAGTTTCGGGGACGTACAGGGTGTCGCCAATGACGGTGTGATAGCGCGTGAGGTAGTGCTTCTGACCCCCGAGGGTGATGAGCCGGAGCGCCACATCGATCGCCTGCGACAATCGGTCGCCCCGCTTCGGTCGGATACAGAAGGCAGGAAACTCGGCCTTGAGGTCCGCTGCGAAGCGCTCCGAAAGCTCCACACCGCGACCGTAGCATTGCCAGCCTTCAATCGCCGAACCAGAATTCTTTCAACGGGTTACCGGGTAGGCCCGGTCGCGTCCGCAGCGCGGCCGCTTCCCCGGGTTGAGGGGGAAGGCCCTGTCTCGTTTGGGGCGCGGCCGCTTCCCCGGG
>DATDEV010000471.1:0-2535 GCA_036522995.1 Polyangiaceae bacterium | reverse complement strand
CCAGATCCGGCCACCACTTACCCGACTCGAACCGGCTTCACCCCCTACCTGGTGGAAGAGTTCAACGCGCCGCTCGATCTCGACACGGATCCGTTTTGGACCTACGGCGACGGCGCGCTCTACGAGGGCATGACCCGCATGCTGAAGGAGAACATCTCCTTCCCGACCGGCAACATGGCGCTGACCATCACGCAAGGCGAACAGGCGGGTGGTTACTCGTTCTCGGCCGCCGACACCGTGGCCACCAAACCGCTAGCGAGCGGTGAGCTGCGCACGCTGTACAACAACTTCCGCTACGGCCGTTACGAAGTGCGCATGAAGGCGCCTCCCACCGGCAGCAACTACATCTTCACGATGTTCGCGTACCGCACGCCGGCTTACTTGCTGTGGCGCGAAATCGACATCGAGGTGCAGGCATCGCCGGCAACGACCTTCATCACCAACCTGATCACCGCTCCCGCCGGCACGCGCGTGTGGGCCTCTAACATCGAGGACTCGACCACGCAGTACCCCTACGGCGGCAACGGCGCCTTGCCGCTGCCTGCCAATTTCGACACGCACACCGAGTATCACACGTATGCGTTCGAGTGGCTGCCCACCGAGATCAAGTGGTACGTGGACGACGTGCTGATCCGCACCAAGCAAGACGGTGTCGGCAAGAACAACCTGGCGGTGCCGAAAGAGTCGACCAAGATCGTGATGAACCTGTGGGTGTTCACGAGCCAGGACTTGGGCGGCGGCGACCCGGCCAGCAACGTCTACCCGATCTCCGGTCAGTACGACTGGTTCCGCTTCTACAAGTGGGACCAGGACGACACGTATCCCAAGGCAGGCGCGCCGGGCTCGCTCTCGGCCACCGACTTGGAGCTATCGAAGAACAACGTGAACGACGGCTTGCCCGACATTCGTCCCGAGCTCTGCACCGGCGCCGACGGCATGCGCACGGTGGCGTGCGGCCCCTAGCACCCACCGCTCAGCGAGCGAGATAGCTCCCCGCGGCCGCGAGGAAGGTGGGGTGCTCGACGCGGCCAGCGCTCAGCGCGTGAGCGCACTCCAGATCGCGCTGGGCGCCGGTGAGCGAAATCCGATCAGGTGCCCGCCGCCGCCCACTGTCCAGAGCACGACAGCGCCGCGTGGGCAGGCGGCGTAGCCGGTGGCACGCGTCTCGGCGCCGGGCAGCGACGCCTCGAAGTCGAGCGACTCGAAGGGCTTGGACTGACCAGCACAGCCCAGTCGGCGCGCCCAGTCGCGCAGCGTTTGCTGGGCCGAAGCGTGCTGGGGCAGCCGTGAATCCTGGAACAGGTGACCGCCACCGAAGGCGATTATCGGATCGGCATCGCCCTGCACTTGCAGCACGCGTAGCGCCTTGGGCGACTGGCAGCGCGAAGTATCGAGCGGTGCCGAGCCGGCGACGCTCACGATGCCGGCCAAGAGCTCCGGCCGCTCACACGCCAGGCGATGGGCCATGAAGCCGCCATTGGAGTGGCCGCCGACATAGATGCGCGCCTTGTCGATGCGGGGGTTGCTGGCCAGCCGCTGAATCAGCTCCTCGAGCGCGGCTACGTGATCGACCGGCAGCTGGTCGAAGTTGCAGCAGCTCGGGCCCGCATCCCAGAAGCGACGCCCGCGGCGGTCGAAAGGGCCGTTCGGCGCCGCCCAGGCGATGCCGCTGAGCTCGGCGAACGCGGGCCAGTCGCTGAAGCGCTCGATCGCTTCGGAGGACGAGCCCAGCGCGTGGAGCATGATCAAGAGCGGCGTCTTGGCGCTGCTTGAATGTGACGGAAGGTGCAGCTGGGCGTGCAGCCCGGTGACAGTGCTCGGCACCGAAGCCACGCTTGCGGGTGGTGCTGCGAGCAACGGCGTGGTGCGCTCGGGACTGGTGAGCTGGCGCGAGGTCGCGGCTGGCTCGGCGACCTCGACGGGTTTGTCGCGGCAGGCTTGGCCGGCGAGCGCCAGCGCAAGCAGCGCGGCGCCGGCGTTCGAGGTGCGGAGACTCATCCTGGCGAACACTTAGCCCAGCGCGAGCCTGGGCACACGCCAAGGAAGCCCGGCGCGGGGCAGCGTTCGTGCCGGTGGGGGGCCAAGGTCGTTGGCCCTCAGCGCCTCAGCGCCTCAGCGCCTCAGCGCCTCAGCGCCTCAGCGTAGGGCGGACCAAATGTCCCAGAAGGTCTTGTTCGGCACGTTGAACTTGCTGCCGTTTTCGTGACCGTCGCCAGGGCCCACGCAATACAGTACGGGGTTGCTCTCGCAGCCCTTCTTCCAGATTTGGCAAACCGGGTTGTCTGCGTAGGTTTCGACCGCCGTCAGGTCACAACCGTTGGAGCTCAGCAGCCGGTCGCGCGCGCCCAGCACGCCCATCTGGAAGCCCATGTCGTCCTTGCGATCCGCCGGATTGGTCGTGTCGTTCTCGCCGCTGTACAGCACGCCGGCCGCCGGCGTGTTGCACATGTAGCCGTCGATGGTGGTCTTGCGCAGACCGCCCGCTGCGCTGCCGATGCCGCGAATGCGAGGACCCATCGCGCAGGCCAGCAGGTT
>DATDEV010000470.1:0-2088 GCA_036522995.1 Polyangiaceae bacterium | reverse complement strand
ACCAGCTGGTTTCATGTCGCCTGCGGCGCGCTCATGCGCTCCGAAAAGCTGCTGCCCGCGCTGCAGGCGAGCAGCGACGTGATCGAAGAGCGAGCCTGGCTCGAGCAAATCGCCCAGCGCGGCATCGAGCTGCCGCGCCTCCAGCGGCTGGTGCGAGCCGAGCGCGCCAGCTCGGGACGCGCGACGTGCCGTTCCTGTCGCGAGCTGATCGCCAAAGGCGAGTGGCGCTTCGTGCTGCAGATGTTCGAAGAGGGTCGCCCGAATGCGATCGGCATGATTCACGCGAGCTGCGCCGAAGCCTACTTCGGCACTGCCGCGGTGCTCGAGCGAGCCGAGCGCTTGACCCCGGCGCTAGGGCCTGACGACGTGGCCGAGCTCGCGCAAGCGCTCGCCGAGCAGCGCCCGGGACTCGCAAAAACTCGAGGTTCCGAGGCCGACGACGATTCTGCGCTGGGTTCGGGCTGAGGTTGAGCCAGGCTGAGGGCGTGCGGTTCTGGGCGCGCGTGGGCTGCTGGGTGGTGTGCTGCGGCGCCGCCCCTGCGTTCGCCCAGACGCCGTCGCCCGAGGAGCCGATCCGCTTCGAGTACGCAGCGCCGGCCGCGTGCCCCGACCAGGCAGCGTTCACGGCGCGGGTTCGCGAGCGCACGCAGCGCGGGCGCGTCGCCGAGCCCAGCGAGCTGGCGCGGCGCTTTAGCGTACGCATTTCAGCCGATGGCGGCGGCTTCGGCGGTGAGCTCGAATTTCTGGACGACTCCGGCGCCAGCGTGAGCCGGCGCGTTGAAGGTGAGCAATGCGACGCGGTGGTCACCAGCTTGGCGCTCATCACCGCGCTCGCGCTCGACGCCAGCTTGCGGAGCGAGGCGGACGAAAGCGGAGCGGAGCTCGCTGCTACGCCTACGCCCGCGTCCCAGCCCCTCCCGCCTTCACTTCCCCGGCCCCCCCCGCCGGCCCCTGCCGTTCCCGCCCACCCCTCGCCGAGCCGGCTCAGCGCCCGAGCGGGCGCGGCCATGGGCTACGACTCGGCCCTCGGCGCCCTGACCTGGGGGCTCCTGGGACAGCTCGACTGGCGGCGCACGTGGAGCTTTCGGCTCACCGCGCATCTCGCCAGCGCCGCGCGCACGGTCGACGAGCGCCGCGCCGAGCTGCGACTGATGGGTGTCGAGCTCAGCGTCTGCCCTCGACTGCTGCATGGCTGGGGCGCCGCTCTCTATGCGTGTGGGGCACTGGACCTGGGCTCGCTCAGCGCCGAGGGCATCGAGGGCGGCGGGCTGGTTTCGGTCAATAGCTCCACCATTTTCTGGGCGGCCGCCGGCCCAGGGGTGCGGCTGGCCTGGGAGCCCGAGGCGCCGCTCTGGGTCGAGCTGCAGGGCCGTGTGGCCGTGCCGCTGGTGAGCCACGAGTTCGTATTCGAGCAGCCGCCGGCCAGCGCTTACCTGGTGGAGCCGGCAAATGTCACGGCTGGTGCTGGAGTTGCGGCCGGCGTGCGCTTTTAGTGATCGGCGGGCAGGCTCAGCGGGGATAAGACCATCGTGGCAGCACCAGCCGCCGCTGTTGATTTTTCCGATGTCCGAGCGCGGAGCCCCCGAGCGCGTGGCTAGATTGGTGCGCGAGCACTACGGACTCGTCTGGCGCTTGCTGCGCCGGCTGGGGCTGGCGGCGGGCGATGCCGACGACGCCGCTCAGCAAGTGTTCATCACCGCCGCCGCCAAGCTGGGGGAGATCGAGGCTGAGCGCGAGCGCGCCTTTCTCTACGGCGTGTCGCTGAACGTCGGCGCCCGCGTCCGGCGCAGTCACGCTCGGCGCCGCGAGGAGCCGCTGGAGGCTGCCGGCGAGGGTGCGACGGACCAGCCGAACGCCGAACAGTTGCTGGAGCAGCGCCAGGCGCGCGGCGCGCTGGACGCGCTCCTGAGCGCGATGCCCGAAGAGCTGCGCGTGGTGTTCGTGCTTTACGAGCTCGAAGAGCTATCCACGCCGCAGATCGCCGAGCTGTGCTCGATTCCACTCGGAACGTGCGCTTCGTGGCTGCGTCGAGCGCGTGAAGATTTCGAAGAGCGGGTGGCGCGCCTGGAAGCGCGGCGGCGTTTTTCT
>DATDEV010000469.1:0-3132 GCA_036522995.1 Polyangiaceae bacterium | reverse complement strand
AGCAGAAGCACGTGCTGGTCGCGCCGGGCTCGAGCTTCAACGTGCCTTACCGCGATCACTTCCGGACCACGCTGTTGCCCGACGCCGACCTGGCAAGGGACGTCATGCACCGCATCGACGAACAGTTGCACGAGCTGGCGAGCTAGCCGACGGCCGGTGATGCGAACGGCAATCGCGCTCGGGGTATGGATCGGGGTGGCCTGCTCGGCGCCCCGGCAGCCCGAAGCCGTCGCGCTTTCCAGGGATCCCGAGGCAAGCCCCTCCGCGCAGGCGGGTGCGGCACCGGCTCAGGGCGCGTTGCGCGTTGCAATAACGCTAGATGATCTTGGAGCCACTCCGCAAAGCTCGGAGCTGGCGCTGTCGGAGCGCATCTTGTCGGGGCTGCGAGCCAGCGGCGCCCCGGTCGCCGTGTTCGCCAACTGTCAAAACCTGCGCAGCGAGACCCTGCTGCTCTGGCAGCGCGCAGGTGCAACCGTCGGCAACCACACAGCCACGCACTTGTCGCTGGACGCGCAAGGCGCGGACGACGTTTGGTGGGACGATGTAAAGGGCTGCGACGAGCAGCTGCGAAGCGTCTTGGGCCAGCCGGTGCGCTTCTTCCGCTTTCCCTATCTCCGCTACGGAAAGACGCCTGACTCTCATGCCCAGGCAGGGCAGAAGCTCGCATCGCTCGGCTACGCTATCGCCCACGTCACCGCAGCCACCTCGGAGTGGCTGCTCGCCGGCTACTACGACGAGGCGCTCGAAAAGCGCGACGCTGCGCTCAGGCAAGAGCTGTCGACCGCCTACGTCGACCACATGCTGGAGAGCCTGCAGGCTGCGCGCGACCTCGCTCTGAAGAGGACGGGGCGGGACGTCGCGCAGATAACCCTGGCGCACGTGAACCAGCTGGCGGCCGATCACCTGCCCGACGTGCTCCAGGCGCTGCGGGCTCGCGGCTGGCAATTCATTTCGCTTCAGGCGGCGCTGGCAGATCCGGTCTACGCCTTGCCGGACGTCTACGTCGGTGGCTGCGGTTGCTCGTGGCTGGCGCGGTTCGAACCGCCGCTCACGCGTGACGATACGTACGTGTTCGGAGACTACGAAGCTCAGCTTCGCGAACGATTCGAGAAACGAGTGAAGGCGCTGAGCGAGCGGCGCTGACCAGGAAGGCGCGCAGGCACAGGCCGGAAGATCGCATGAGCAGGCACCGTTCCCCCCTCAGAACGCGACGCGAAGCCCTAGGCCGCCGGTGACAGTCGAGCCACCGAGCGAACCACCGACCGGCGCTTGAACGAGCGGCGAAAGCAAGACGTGCTCGCCGAGGTGAAAGTCGACGCGACCGGCGACCAGAACCTGCACCGCACCGGCTGGGTCGTTGGCGGGTTCCACGGCTTGGGCGGTGAAGCGAGACGAGCCCGCGACCGACAGCCAGCGCAGCACCCGTAGCTGGGCTTCGAGCGCGAGCACGGGCGTGAACCCGAACGGTTGGGGCTCGCTTTCGGGGGGCAGGTCGGCATTCGAAACACGGAACAGCAACGGAAGTGCGAGAGAGGCCGAGAATTTCCAGCGGGGACTCTCCAGGACGAGACCGCCAGCCGGGGTGAGGGGCAGCACGCCGGGGGTGAACAGGCCTGGCTCGCTGAAGCCCTCGAGTGCGTTGGCGAGGCGCAGGGCGCGACCGGCAAGTTGCGCGGGGTCGTGCTCCGCGAGAGGCACGCCGAGCGCTAGGCTGACTCCGAGCCCCACGCTCCAGCCGTCGTGCTCGAGCCACGGCTGCTCGAAGCTCGCGTTGAGCTCAGGGTTGCCCCAGGCGGCTTCGGCGTAGAGGGCGCCCGCGGGTTGCTCGACGCGCATGAGGACGAGGGGAACGCGCAGGCCGAGCTGCAAGCTCCGCGCGATGCGCAAGCGTGTCGCTAGCACGAACGAAGCGCCGTAGCCGCTGGTGCTGGGAAATGCCGAGGTGAAGTAGGGAGCGGTGCTTTGGCCTACATGGCTGTCGACTGCGACTTCCACGACGGGCGCTTCCGGCTCGGCGCCCGCGCACACGGCCACCTGCAGCATGACTAGGGCAAACGAGCTGCAACAGGGCCTGAGCAGGCGCCTCATAGCGAGTCAATCCAGTCGCGCATCTGGCCCAAACCTCGTTCGTCGACGTGCTCGGTTCCCAGGGGAGGCATCTGGGCGAGGCCACCGGCGCGCCCCTCCATCAGCTTTACGACTTTGCTCGCGCCAGGGTCACCGGGCTCGATGACCTTACCGAGGGCCGTGCGATACGTGGCGGTGTCATCGACCGAGCCGAGGTGTTGCGCGTGAAGCGTAAAATCGAGGTCGAAGGAGAGCTTCTCGTTGGGGTTGAAGCACTTGCTTCCGGAGCGCGCCGCTTCGCTTTGATTGTGGCAATGCGAGCAATTGGCGTGCAAATAGCCGAGCGCTGCGCGGTCCGTGGGCGTGCCGGGAATGTCGAGGGTCGGCATGGCCTCGGAAAGCAAGGCCTGGCTTGCTGCATCGCTCAGGCGCGTCGGTGCGTCATAGCTCCTAGGCGCCAGTTGAACTGCAGAGAAGCCCAGGATGCGGCTTGGACCCCCATCGTGGCAGCCGAAACACTCGCCGCTGGTGGGAACGTCGTGCGACGTTGCGAACACGTCCAGGGCGCCGTAGGGAGCGAGCTCGGCGTCGCTTTGGTCGGTTCGCCAGACGTAGGCCGCCGCCGCCCAGTCGGCCGCACCAGGCCCGGTCTTTTGCAGCAGCCGCGTCTCCAGGTGCAAGTCGCCAGCGTGGAACTCCTTCCAGAGCTTGGTGCCCTCTGGGAAGGTCCAAGTTTCGGCGTCGTGGCTGTCGATGCGTGAGCCTTCGGGGATCGCGATGAAGCGACGCTTGTCCGCGCCATCACTCCAGAGTGTGAACTCGGGTGCGTAGGCAAACACGCCCGCTGCGAGCCGCTCCTCCCGCATATCCGCGAACAGGCCGGTTTGCGAGAGCCGCTGGGGGAGCGCTTGGGTGCGTACTTGCTGGTCTGCGCATACTCGTGTGTCACAGGCGGCGCACGAAAGCGCGCACACCAGCCTGAACAGGCTGAGGTTCGATGGCATGTAACCCTATCTGGCCGTGCCCGCAGTGAACGAAAGCGTTCAAGCCGAGAGCGGCCGTCTT
>DATDEV010000468.1:0-3514 GCA_036522995.1 Polyangiaceae bacterium | reverse complement strand
GGTGCCGAGCTCGCGCAGGAGCGCATGAGCGTAGCCTACAACCAAAGGGATCAGGAGAACGAGCACTCCTGCTTCAGCGACAACACCGTCGCCGACCTGCACAACAACGCCGTGTCGGTGCAGAACGTATTCCTGGGCAAGTACGGCGACAGCGACGGCCCGGGTCTCGACGACCTGATCGCCAAGGTGGACACCTCGATCGCCAAGGACATGACCGATAAGCTCCAGCTGGCCATCGACGAAATCGACGCCATCGAAGGGCCTTTCGACCAGGCCATCCTCGACTTCACGGAGGACGGCGAGGACGGACCGAACCGCCGGCACATCGCCTCGGCGATCTCGCTCCTCAAAGCCTTCCAGGAAAACTGCTCGGCCGCCGCGACCAAGCTCGGTCTGGAGCTCACCTTCCCGGAATGACGGCCCGGCTCGTCAGCAGGCTGTGCGCCGTAGGCTGGGCGCTGACTGCGCTCGGCTGCGCGGATGGCGACATGCCTCCAGCGACCAGCGTCGTGGATCCCACGGCCGAGCTACTCGGCGGCGACACCACCGTCTACGTGCTGGGCCGCGACGCTTTCGCCCAGCCGGCGGCCAACCTCAAGGGCGATCGACGCGACGATTTCTTCGACGGCAACTCGCTGTTCAATCGCAACTGGGTGACTGCGCCGGCATCGACGACGTCCATCGACGGGCTGGGACCGCTGTTCAATGCGCGTTCCTGCTCGAGCTGCCATTTCAAGGACGGTCGCGGCCGCCCCCCGCTCAGCGAGGACGAAGCGCTGAGCTCGATGCTGCTGCGGGTGAGCGTGCCTGGCGTCAGCGAGCATGGCGGGCCCAACCCGGAGCCGAGCTACGGCGATCAGCTCAACCCGCTCGCCATTTTGGGCGTGCCGGGCGAAGGCGATCCGCGCGTGGTCACCAGCCTCATCGAGGGCAGCTACGACGACGGCACTGCCTACGAGCTGTCCGAGCCGCACTACGAGCTCGGGGAGCTGCCCCACGGCGAGCTCGCCGAAGGCAGCATGCTCTCGCCGCGCGTCGCGCCGCAGATGATCGGGCTCGGTCTGCTCGAAGCCATCGACGCCGAGGCGCTGCTCGCGCGCGCCGATCCAGAGGATGCCGACGGTGACGGCATCTCCGGCCGCCCCAACTACGTCTGGGACGAAGCCAGCCAGAGCGTGGTGCTCGGGCGCTTCGGTTGGAAGGCCAACCAACCGTCGCTGGCGCAGCAATCGGCCGGCGCCTTCCTGGGCGACATCGGTATCACCAGCACGCTGTTCAGCGCCCAGAACTGCAGCGCCGAGCAGCCGGAATGCCAGGCCGCGACCGACGGCGGCGAGCCCGAGCTCGACGACGAGCGCCTGAAGGAAGTCGTCTACTACAGCGGCCTTTTGGGCGTGCCGGCGCGTCGCGACCTGCACGAGCCGGAGGCGCTGCAGGGCGAGCAGCTGTTTCGCCGAGTGGGCTGCACGAGCTGCCACGTCGAGACCATCCACACCGGCAAGCTCGAGGAGCTCCCGGAGCTATCCGAACAGGTCATCCACCCGTACACCGATCTGCTGCTACACGATCTGGGCGACGCCCTCGCCGACGGCCGGCCGGACTACGAGGCGGACGGCAACGAATGGCGCACGCCGCCGCTCTGGGGCATCGGCCTGTTCCAGACCGTGAATCGCCACACCCGCTACCTGCACGACGGTCGCGCGCGCAGTATCGAAGAAGCGGTGCTGTGGCACGGCGGCGAAGCAGCGGCCAGCCAGGCGGCGTTCGTGGCTCTCTCGGCGCCCGAGCGCAGCCAGCTACTGCGCTTCCTCGACACGCTCTAGGCGGGGAACCTCCCCGCCTCCCCGCCTCCCTGTTGATTCTCAGGGGCGGGTCAGGTCGGTCACCAGTTGGTGATGCGCGGGTAGCCGCTCGAGCAGCTCCGCGCGTGGCGGCATGCGAAAGTCGGCGAAGTCGAAGCCCGGCGCCACCGTGCAGCCGCACAGCGCATAGCCGTGAGCGCCAGGCTGCACGCGGGCGGCTTGCAGCTCACCACGCCGCACCACGTGTTGTGGCCGCTGCCCCAGGCCGAGCTCGCTGCCGAGCAGCACCCGGCGATGCGCGTCCGCCGCGTCGAAGCAGTGCAGCTCGAGCACGTCGCCGCCGTAGTGGTGCCAGACCTCGTCGGAGCTCACCACGTGCAGCGCCGAAAAGTCTTGGGCGCGCAGCAGAAAGTAGATGGCGGTCGACGCGCTGCGGGTGCCGCGCCCAGGCAGCTCCCACGGCAGCGCCTCGGCGCGGAACGTCTCCGCGTAGTAGCCACCTTCCGGGTGCGGTAGCAGGCCTAGCTCGTCGATGACTTCTTGCGCGCTCTTCACTACGCCTTCCTACCAGTAGGCACGCCGCAGCACGAAGGCCCTTCGAGGCCCAGCTATGACCCGCGCGCCAGGGTCTCGGAGACCCATGAGGCAGGCTGACCTCCCCGCCACTGTAGGCCCCTGCCCCAAGTATCCGGAAGCACTCGAGGGCAGAGCGCGGCGCGCGCCAAGGCAGCGCCGGCACGACGCTTGCTGCAAGGCCAGGACATGCTTCCCCAGCGCATCGAGCTCGAGCGACCGGCAGAGTGGCTCCGCTGGCTCGCCGAATCGCCCGACGGCTACCGCCAGCTAGCAGTGCAAGCGGGCGGGCTGGCGCGCGCCACCTTCCGTTTGGCCAGCGCGCGCTGCCGCGCCCACGGCGACGCCGTACCCACGCTGCGTGAGCTGGAGGCTGCAGCAGTGCTGCTCGCAGCCCAGCTCGGCATGACCGAGGGCTTCCCGGTCAGCGCGCTGCTCGCCAGCGACTGCGAGCAGCAAGGGCTGGTCGTGATTCGCCCGCTGCAGTCGGCGACGGCGAGCAATGACGCCCCTGGGCCACCGCTGACGCGCGCCAGCTAGGCGCGACGGCTCTAGGCGTTGCGGTCGAGCAGGCGACCCTGGATCGCTTCGGCGACGTGGGCGGGGCGCACGGCCTCCTCGCCGTCGAGATCGGCCAGGGTGCGGGCCACCCGCAGTACTTTGTTGAAAGCGCGAGCCGATAGGCCGAGGCGCCTGACGGCGCCCTCGATCAGCCGTCGGCTTTCGGCGCCCAGCGCGACGACCCGCTCGAGATCGGCCGAGGGCAGCGCGGCGTTCAGGCTCGCTCGCAAACCGAGCGCGCTGGCCCGTTCGTGTTGCCGGCGGCGCGCGCCCAGCACGCGCTCGCGCACCGTCTGCGACGACTCGCCGGGGCGGCTGTTGACCAGCGCGGCCACCTCGACCGGCGGCACGCTGACGTGGATGTCGATGCGATCGAGCAGCGGACCCGACAGGCGCGCCCGGTAGCGCTGCCGCGCGCCCTCCGAGCAGCGGCAGGTGAGCCGAGGGTGACCCCAATGACCACACGGACACGGATTGACCGCCGCCACGACCCGGGGACGCGCCGGAAACCAGGCGCGGGCCCGAGCTCGGGCGATGAACGGCTGCGTCTGGGGCAATGCGTGCGTCGGGATGCTCAC
>DATDEV010000467.1:0-3289 GCA_036522995.1 Polyangiaceae bacterium | reverse complement strand
CGTCAGGGCAGCAAGCACGAGCAGATGGCCGAGCTGCCACTGCGCAGCGAGCACCCTTCGCGGAGTGAGCCATGACGGACGAGCTCAACGAACCAGGCGCCACCAGTCAAACGCACCCGCGCAGCGAGGATCCGCCGCCGGATCAACTGCTCGATCACGAGTACGACGGCATTCGCGAATACGACAACCCGCTGCCGCGTTGGTGGGTGTGGATCTTCGCCGGTAGCTTCTGGTTCTCGGTCGCCTACTTCCTGCACTATCACGTGTTCGGCAACGGGGTGTCCGTAGCAGCCGCGTACGAAGCCGACATGGCCGAGGCGCGCGAGCAGGCAGCGAAGAGCAGCCTGAAGGACCCCGTGAGCGATGAGTCGCTCGGCAAGCTGATGGCCGACGCGGGCTTGATGAAGGATGCGCAAAGCCTCTTCGCCTTGCGCTGCGCGGTCTGCCACGGCGACCGCGGCCAAGGCGTGATCGGGCCAAATTTGACCGACAACGCCTGGATTCACGAGAAGGGAACGCTGACGGGCATCTTCAACGTGGTCGATCAAGGTGTGCTGGCCAAGGGCATGCCGGCCTGGGGCAAACAGCTGTCGCCGCTCGAAGTGCGCAAGCTCGCTGCCTTCGTCGGCTCGCTGCGCGGCAAAGCAGTTGCGGGCAAGCCGCCCGAGGGTGAGCTGGTCGAGCGCTACTGAGGAGCATGTCCGTCCCCAGGTCCCCCGAGCGCGTCCTGCCGACGCTGAATGCCGACGGCACTCGGAATCGCATCCGTCCCCGCCCGTACACGGGACCGCTGTGGAGCGCTCGCCGGATTGTGGCCGTGGCGCTGATGGTGTTGTTCATCGGTTTGCCGTTCCTGAAAATCGACGGCAAGCCGGCCATGCTGCTCGACGTCCTGCATCGCCAGTTCGTGCTGTTCGGCCACACGTACCTGGCTACGGATGGGGTGCTGCTGATGCTGCTGATGCTCAGCATCTTCCTCAGCATCGTGCTGACGACGGCGCTGGTCGGGCGCGCGTGGTGCGGCTGGGCCTGCCCTCAGACCGTCTACATGGAGTTCCTGTTTCGACCGCTCGAGCGGCTGTTCGAGGGACCACGCGAGGCACAACTGGCCATCGACCGCCGGGGCGGCAGCAGCCGACGGCTCGCCAAAAACGCCGTCTACCTGCTGCTCTCGTTCGGGCTCGCCAACGTCTTCTTGTCGTATTTCGTGGGCGTGGACACGCTCGGCCACTGGATCGTGAAGGCGCCGAGCCAGAACATTGGCGGCTTCAGCGTGGTGCTGGTGACGACGGGGCTGGTCTTCTTCGACTTTGCCTACTTCCGCGAGCAGATGTGCACGGTCATCTGCCCGTACGCGCGCCTGCAGTCGGTGCTGCTCGACCCCAAGTCACTGGTCATCGGCTACGATCTGCGCCGAGGCGAGCCGCGCAGCAAGGGCAAGCCCAAGACGACTGGTCACGGCGACTGCATCGATTGCAATGCCTGCGTCACGACTTGTCCCACCGGCATCGACATCCGTCAGGGCCTCCAGCTCGAATGCATCGCCTGCGGACAATGCGCCGATGCCTGCGATTCGATCATGGATCGCATCAAGAAGCCGCGCGGGCTGATCCGCTACTCCTCTCAGGCAGCGCTGGAGAGCGGCAAGCCGACCAGCATGCTGCGCCCGCGAGTGATCATCTACGCCGTCGCGCTGCTCGCGCTGACCACGGCCCTCGTCCTACTGGGCAGCGCTCGTCCAAAGGCGGAGATCACCATCCTGCGCGGCCTGGGTGCACCGTTTACGGTGACCGGCTCGGACGTGGTCAATCAACTGCGCCTGAAGGTCGCCAATCGCACCGAAAAGACCCGGCAGTTCAGCGTGGCGGTCGCCGAGCTGCCGCTCGCCAAGATCGTGGCTCCCGAGCTCCCGCTCAGCGTCAAAGCATCGGAACAGGGAGTCGCGAATTTCTTCGTCGTGGTTCCGAGCGCCGAGCTCAGCGGCAGCCGTCACGTGAAGCTGCGGGTGAGTGACGGTGAAACGGTCGAGCTGGTTCCGTACACGCTGCTCGGCCCCGAGCGGGAGGCGGCACGATGAACGAGCATTCGGCGGCGAGCTCCACGCGCCGCTCGCTCTGGGCGTGGGTGCCGGCACTGCTACTGGGCTGCATGTTCCTGGGGCTGGGGACCATGACCTACCTCGCCACCAGCGATCCGCATTTCGCCCTCGAGCCCGACTACTACGACAAGGCAGTTCACTGGGATCGCAGCCGAGCCGAAGAGCAGGCCAGCGCCCTGACCGGCCTCAGCTTGAGCCTGAGCCGGCCCCTCGCGCTGGCGCCGGGCGGTGGCGTCGACGTCGAGGTCCGCGTCGTCGATCGTCAACGTAGCCCATTTCAGGGGGCGCGACTGCAGCTGCAGGCCTTCCCCAACGCCTACGCGCAGCATTCTCAAACCCTGACACTGCGCGAGACGGCGCCGGGCGTTTACGCGGGTCGGCTCTCGCGTGGCGTGCTCGGGCTCTGGGAGCTTCGCTTCGGCCTGGCACGCGATGCCGTGCGCTTCCAGAAAGTACTGCGCGAAGACGTCGTCAAAGGCGGCGCTGCATGAGCCTCGCCTGGCTGCTCCCCATGGTCAGCGCGGGTGCGCTCGGCAGCATGCACTGCGTGGGCATGTGCGGACCGCTAATCGCCGTGGCGAGCGACGGCGCACGCGGCGCGCGGCAGCGCTTGAGAGTGCAAGCCGGCTACCAGGCAGCACGGCTCGCCAGCTATCTCGTGCTCGGCGCCGTCGCGGGCATGCTGGGCCACGCGCTCGATCTGGCTGGCGAGGCCGCGGGGCTCGGCAAGTCTGCAGCAGTCGTGGCTGGCGCGGCCATGATGCTGTGGGGCCTGTGGGCCATGCTCGAGGCCGGCGGGGCAAGGCTCCAGCTCCGTTTGCCCAAGCTTCGGCTGCTGCCCTCGCCTGCCCTGGCCTGGCTCGGGCGAGCCGGTCAGCGGTCGCCGCTGTGGCGGGCCACACTGCTCGGCGGGGCGTCGGCGTTTCTGCCCTGTGGCTTCCTCTACGCCTTCGCGCTTGCCGGCGCCGCCACCGCCAGCCCAGTCGGTGGAGCGCTCGTGCTGGGCTCGCTCTGGCTCGGCAGTCTGCCGGCGCTGCTGGGCTTCGGGCTGCTGATCGGCGGCGTGCTGTCGCGTTTGAGGCGCCACATTCCCCTGCTCAGCGCCAGCAGCGTGTTCCTGCTCGGCCTGCTCACCCTGACGAGTCGCGTCAACCTGCCGGCCTTCGCCGTTGCAGCTGCGACTGAGCTCCG
>DATDEV010000466.1:0-2510 GCA_036522995.1 Polyangiaceae bacterium | reverse complement strand
GCGAAGCGCGCGTCGGCCGCCGTCCAGCCCGCGCCCAGCCGCGCGAACGGAGCGTAGGTCGCGTCCTTCAGGATGGCTTGCCCGCACTCACGACCGAAGTTCACGTCTCCACCCGCGGCCAGCACGATGGCAGAGCTGGTGCCGAGCTCAGCCGACTCGGCCGGCCTGGCGTCAGCTGCCTGCGGGCTCGGCGGCCCTGCACTGGACGGGGCAGCTGACGGAAGCGCGACCGCGGCGGAGGGTCCGACCACCGGCTCGCTCGCGGCGTGCGCTCGGACCGGCGGCGTGGGGGGCTGAGTCGGGGGCTGAGACTCGGCACGCTCACACGCGAGCAGCCAGCACCCCACCACGCATGCCAGGCGCGCCTTCATCGAACCACCAGCATACGCAGCGGAAACGGCGCGCCAAAAAGAATCTATTTGCCCGTAGCTTGGGCTCGATTTACGAACCAGTCGTGAAAATTGCAGTCGTCGGGTCCGGTTACGTAGGCCTGGTAGCAGGTGCCTGCTTCGCGGATTCGGGTACCCACGTCACGTGCGTGGACGTGGACGAGAAAAAGCTCGAGAAGCTGCGCGCCGGCGAGGTGCCATTCTTCGAGCCGGGGCTGGCCGAGCTGGTCAAGCGCAACTGGCCGCATCGCCTGGACTTCAGCTCCAACCTGCCCGACTCCATTCGTGGACGCGACATCGTCTTCGTGGCCGTCGGCACGCCTCCGGCGGAGGACGGCTCGGCCGACCTGTCGCACGTGCTCAAGGTGGCCGAGCAGGTGGCCAAGGCGGCCGAGCATCCGCTGGCGCTGGTGCTCAAGAGCACGGTTCCGGTCGGCACCAACGAGCGCGTGCGCAAGCACATCGAGCCCTTCGCCAAGCACAAGATCAGCGTGGTCAGCAACCCGGAGTTCCTGAAGGAGGGCGATGCGCTGTCCGACTTCCTCAAACCCGATCGCATCGTCGTCGGTGCCGACGACGAGAGCGCTTTCGAGCTGCTGTCGCGGCTGTACGCGCCGTTCAATCGCCAGCGCAACCGCCTGCTGCGCATGACGCCCAAGAGCGCCGAGATCGTGAAGTATGCTTCCAACGCCCTGCTGGCGACCAAGATCTCGTTCATGAACGAGATCGCCGAGCTGTGCGACGCGGCTGGCGGCGACGTCGAGCAGGTGCGGCTCGCGGTCGGTGCCGACGAGCGCATCGGCATGCAGTTTCTGTATCCCGGCCTGGGTTTCGGCGGCAGCTGTTTTCCCAAGGATTTGCGGGCCTTGGTCAGCACCGGCAAGGAGCTGGGAGTGCAGATGGAAGTCTCGGAAGCGGCCGTGCGCGCCAACTCCGGTCCGCCCGAAATGCTGCTGCGCCACATGGAAAAGGATCTGGGCGGCGTCTCCGGCAAGCTGATCGCCATCTGGGGCCTGGCGTTCAAGCCCCGCACCGACGACGTGCGCGAAGCTCCGGCCCTGAAGCTCATCGAAGAGCTGCTCAAGCGCGGCGCCAAGATTCAGGCAGCCGATCCCGAAGCGATCGGGACGGCGCGTGATGCGCTGACCCGCAGTGGCATCACCAGCGGCGTCGAGCTGTTCGAAAACGAATACGACGCCGTCAAGGGCGCCGACGCGCTGATCATCGCCACCGAATGGAACGAATACCGTTCCCCGGACCTGCCTCGCGTCAAGCAGCTCATGCGCGGCCGGCACCTGTTCGACGGGCGCAATGTCGTGGTGCCGGCCGCGGTGGTCGACGCCGGTCTGCGCTACCGCGGCATCGGTCGACCCGCGCAGGGTTGATGCCCCCACAACCAGCTGCGCCGGGCGCGCTCGGAGGCGCCCAGCGCTTCAAGGCCTGGTTGCGGCCGCTGATGGCGCTACTCGCAGCCGTGTTCGTCGGCGTGGCGATCTGGGACTTGAAGCAGCGCTGGCAGCCCGGCGTGGTCCGCATCGACTACGCCATGGCCGCGCTTTCCATGCTGCCGTTGGCGTTGGGCTGCCTCCTGCTCGGCCTGGGCTGGGTTTGGCTGGTCTGGCGCATGAGCGGCGTCCGCATGCCGCTGCTGCCCGCGCTGGCGCTGCATCTGGAGTCGCAGGCCGCGCGCTACACTCCAGGCAAGGTGGGACTGCCGCTGGTGCGCGTGCTCGGCGCGGCACGGCTCGGCACGACGGGTCGCATCATGGCTTCGTCGGTGCTGATCGAGGTGCTGTGCTGGGTCGCGACCGGCGGCGTCACCGGCCTCCTGGTGCTGATGCTTTCGGGAGACATGCTCGAGCGCATCACCGAGGCGCTCGGCGTGCTCGGCTTTGCCATCCTGCTCGGCTTCATCGCCGTGCTGGCCGTGCTGCTGCTGCTCGATCGCCAGCGACTGCCTGCCAAGGTACGTAGCGCGCTCGAGCTCGAGGGCTCGGGACCGCTCGTCCCACCGGCGCTGCCGCTGATGCACGCGGGCTACTGGCTGACCTGGGCCCTGCACGGCTACCTGACGAGCCGCGCCATCCACGCCCCACCCGACGTGGCTCTCGACAGCATGGG
>DATDEV010000465.1:0-6616 GCA_036522995.1 Polyangiaceae bacterium | reverse complement strand
AACTCGTAATAAGTTCGGCTCTTTCTCGTATCCGCTCGGGCCCAGCCTCGGCGGTCTCAAGGGATCTCGCTGCTGCCTTGGGCGCCGCGACATGCGAGTCATAGGGGAGGAGTCAGTCGGGAGCTTCGGTGCCTATGCCCCCCGAATGCGTCAGCGGCTCCGGCGCCATGCGCGTGGTCCTCGCCATGCTAGGCGGAGCTGGTCTATCCCCGGCGCCGAGCGCGGGCACAGTCCCAAGGTCAGCTCCGTCGACGACGCGTGGGTCTACGTTTCGACCAATCTGTCCGTTGGCTACTCGGATATTCTCGCCAAGACCCAAGCGGGCAACGTCATCGCTTCCGCGCTGATGACGTACGGACCGGGCTCGCGCTCGCGTTGCGCTCGCCTCGCTCTGCGCCAGGCCGCTGGCGAAAGTGTTCGCGCCCAGCTCGCTCCCCCTCGACGACTCCCTTCAGGATGTGTGTGGTTTCCCGGACAGGGCTCTACCGCTCGTCTGTTCAGTTGTTCCTCATTTCGCCTTCGAAAACCACACGCCGCGCTTGCTGCCGTGAGGCACTGCGTACACCACGCCGTCCCAGGGATAGCTCGTCAGGTCGTAGCTGCTGACGCCCTCGGCGATGGTCACGCGCGCGTCGAGCTCGTAGTTGTAGGCCACGAGCGAGCCGCTCGACTGCTCGGGATCCCAGTTCTCGATGAACATCACCGCTGGCATGAACCAGGTGAAGCGCAGGCTCTCCGGGGGCACGCCATGGGCAAGCTCTTGATATGAACCGAACAGCTGCTGGTCGTTTCCGAGCAACGCTCGACCGGCGACGCCGTCGAAGTGGTCGATGCGCGCGTTGTGTCGCTGGCCGATGAACGAGCTGGCCTGGCCCAGGTAGGGCGGGACGTCCTCGGCCACGATCGAGATGCTGTCTTCGTCGAACTGCGGCAAGTCCCCGGCCTTGCCGTCGAAGTTCACCAGCAGCTCACCGGTCGAGCCGTTGCGCACGGTGCGCTCGGCGAGCAGCTCAGACGAACCGTCCCAGCGAAAGTGCAGCAAGTCGTGCGCGATCAAGCCGCCCAGCTGCTGGTAGTTCACGTGCGCCAGGCCGCTCCAGGAGCTGCTCGCGTCTTCGAGCAGCACCGCGTCGAGGTCGGCACGCTCGCCGAGGCGCAGCGGCTGCTCCAGCTCCGGCTGCCATGCCCAGAGCGTGCCCAGGCCATCGCTGTCGGTGTCGGTCAGGTAAAAGAGCGTGACGGCGGGCTCGGTCTCCGGGCTCGAACGGATCACGATGGCGCGCGTGAGGCGCGCGTCGATGTCGAGCGGTATGTCGATTTGCGCTAGCGCCTCGTGAGTCGAGGCATCGAAATGCACCAGGCTGGGTCGACCGCTACCGCACGGCAGCTCGAGCGAAAGCCAATGGCCGGGGCTATTCGGCGAGGTCAGGGGCGACTGTTGCAGGCGACAGCCGTCAGGCAGAATGTCTTCGCTCGAGAGCTTCAGCGTGGCGTGGTCGAAGTGCACCAGGTGCAGGCCGTCGGCATCCTCCATCACGTAGTGGTCGTCCACCGGCACTACCGTGACCACTTCGCTGCCCAGCTCGTCCTGCGGCACGAACTGCTCGTTGAAGCTCTTCAGCTTGCCATCTGCCCACAGCAGCACGGCCGCGTTCCAGACCAGCGTGGCGTACAAGGCGTGCGCGATTTCGCGCTGCTCGCCGCGCCAGGGATCGACGAAGGTGTAGCCGTCTCCGGTGGGGACCAGGTAACCGTGATCATAGAGACGCGGGTAGGGTCTACCTGCGTCCTCGACGGCGATCTCCTGCACTTCGCAGTCCAGGGTCGTGAAGCGCAGTCGTCCGCGGCCGCGTTCGTCGATTCCTTCCAAGTAGGGCAGGACCCGAAACGGCGCCGCATCGGCCTTGCCCATGAGCCAGGTGCCGGCATTCGGGCTGACTTCGCAACCGTCGCGCGCTTCCCTGCCGAATAGGTGGAACGTCGGCTGATCGTCATCGAGGCGTCTGGCTCCGACGTGATAGAGCGTGTCAGTGTCGAGGTCGACGACCACGCGGTTCCAGGGACCCGGCGCGATGTTCTGCCCCGGCCCGTCGAAGTAGCGTTTGACTTGAGGCAACGCGGCGCTGGCGGCATCGGAGAGTCCGCCCGTGGGATCACAGCCAGCGAGCGCGAAGCTCGCAAGCCATCCACACAGCGCACGCGCCGCGTGATTTGCCCGATGGGCGCGCGAACCCCGAAGCCGCGACATTCGCTCTGGGGTAGCACTTTTCCGCAGGCCCGGCAGGGCCCAGGACTATAACAGGCAAGGTGCGCCGCGATCTCCGCCTACTGGGGGCACTCGGCTGTGCGCTGAGCGCGGCTCTCGGTGACGCTACCCCGGCGCTCGCTCAGACCGCGGAAGCAGCTCCGAGCGTGGTCGAAGTGCGCGGCACACCGCGCGGTGCGGGAACGCCGGCGCTGTCGCGCGAGCAGGCCCGCGAGCTGCCCGGTGCCTTCGGCGATCCGCTGCGCGCCATCGACTCGCTGCCGGGGGTCGTGCCGACCATCTCGGGGCTGCCGATCTTCTTCATTCGCGGCGCGCCGCCGGCGAGCGTCGGTTACGTGGTCGACGGCGTCGAGCTGCCGCTGTTGTTCCATGCCTTCCTGGGACCGTCGGTGCTGCATCCCGGGTCGTTGTCGGGCGTGGTGCTGCAATCGGCGCCGGCCGACCTGCGCTACGGAGGCAGCGCCGGCGCGGTGATCGTCGCCGAGCCAGCCCAGCCGCGCGGCAGCTTTCACGGTGAAGCCAGCCTGCGACTGTTCGACGTCGGCGCGCTGGTCGAGGCGCCGCTGTGGGGCGGCGCGGGCTCGGCGACCGTCTCCGGCCGCTACTCGTTCACGGGCCTGCTCTACAGCGCGCTCACGGCCGAGGAGTTCGGTTACTGGGACTACCAGCTGCGGCTCTCGCGCAAGCTCTCGCGCTCGCTCTCGGTAGGCGTGTTTGCGTTCGGCGCTGGCGACCACTACGGCGGCGAAGCGCTGGCGGGTGCGGTCGGCGGTGACACGGGCTTCCACCGCGTCGACCTGCGCCTGATGCATGAAAGCCGCGGCCTTTCGCTGACCGGCGCCGTCACGCTCGGTCGCGATCGCACCCACGACGCCACCGCTTCGCTGACCGACGAATCGCTGCGCGGCCGGGTCGATGCCGTCTGGGAGCTGGCGCGGGGCCTTTCGGCGCGCCTGGGTGGTGAGGCGCGCGTCGACGACGTGGTGCTCGAGCTGGACCCGAAAGGCATCGACGAGTCGGACCTGGCCGACCTGTTTCCGAGCCGCGCCGAAAGCAAGCTCGGTGGCTACCTGGGGCTGGCCTGGATGCCCGATCGCTTTCTGAGCATCGAGCCAGGCGTGCGCGTGGACCACTACCGCACGCAAGGTGAGCAGGCCACGGCGGTGGATCCTCGGCTGGTGGTCAGCGCGCGCCTGGCGTCGAAGCTGACCGTCGAGCACCGCTTCGGGCTCGCCAGCCAGAAGCCGAACTTCGTGCCCGGCGTCCCTGCGGCGCAGGTGGGCTCGCTCGACCGCGGCCTGGTGCGCGGAGCACACCTGTCGAGCGCGGCTCGTATCGGGCTACCGGCCGAGCTTACGCTCAGCGTGGGTGTCTTTCAGAGTCACTACGACAACGTGGTCGATCCGTTGGGGCAGTCGCGCGAGTTTCGGCTCGACAGCGGCTCGCTCGAGCGCCGGCAAGATCTCATGGCGCGCGGGCTGGAGCTGCGCTTTGGTCGACCGCTCACGCGGCGCATCGGCGGCTTCGTCTCGTACACGCTGTCGTGGGCCACTCGCCACTCCGAGCGCGAGAGCACTTGGTCGGGCTACGATCGCCGTCACGTGCTGCAGGCGGCCCTGGCCGCCGAGCTGTGGTGGAAGGTCCGCGCCAGCGTGCGCGGCGTGTACTACACGGGCTTTCCAGCGCTCGACATTGGCAGCGACGGCGCGCTACCTTCGGGCGAGCGTGCGCCCGGCTACGTTCGACTCGATTGGCGCCTGGAGCGGCCCTTTCACGTGACGCAGAGCTTCGAGCTCTCGGTCGTGGCCGAGATGCTCAATGCCACGGGAGCCAAAGAGGCACTTCGCTACGAGTGTGGCGGGCGCTGTGAGCTGGTGACGGCTGGGCCGGTGGTGCTGCCCAGCATTGGGCTCGAAGCCAGCTTTTGACGCCAGTGGGTGGGGCGCCTTGGGGGCTTGCCGTCGGCGCCCGCCCCGACCAGGATGGAGGCATATGCTCAAGGCAGTCGAGCTTGGCCACGAGCTCAGCAAGGACCAGTACGACTCGCTACTGCCAGGGCTCAGAGCCGCGCTGCTCGACGCGCAGGCCCGGCTGAGGCACGCCGGCTTCCAGGTGGTGGTGCTGATCAACGGTCCCGATGCGGCCGGCAAGAGCGAAGCGGTCAACGCTCTGCACGAATGGTTCGACGCGCGCTTCCTGGTCTCCGAGAGCTACGCCGCACCGACCGAGGAAGAACGTCAAAGGCCCGAATTCTGGCGCTATTGGATGTGGCTGCCGCCCGCTGGTCGCATCGCGCTGTTCTCCGGCAACTGGTACACGCAGCCGATTTTGGATCACGTGTATGGCGAGACGGACGAGCTGGAGCTTGCCGAACGCACCCGCGCCATCAACGGTTTCGAGCGCACGCTCTCCGACGGCGGAACGCTGTTCGTCAAATTGTGGTTTCACGTCTCCAAGCGCATCCAGCACCGGCGGCTCAAGGCGCTGCATAGCAAGAAGATCACGCGCTTTCGCGTGACCAAGCAGGATTGGCGCAACCATCGTCGCTACGACGCCTTCGTCGAAACGACCGAGCAGGTGCTCAATCACACCAGCACCGGCTATGCGCCATGGCACGTCATCGACGGCGCGGACGAGCGCTACAGAAACGTCACCGCCGCGCGCCACATCTTGGAGGCGCTCGAGTCACGCCTGTCGCAGGCGCAAGCAGAACAGCCCCATCAGGTCGCGCGCCTGCCCGCGATCGACGATCCGTACACGCTGCTCGACCGCTTGGATCTGAAGCACGCCCTCACCAAACACGACTACGAGACGCGCGTCAGCCGCTTGCAGGCGCGCTTGAACCCCCTGGTGCGCAAGCTGCAGAAGCGTAAGCGCAGCGCCATCCTGGTGTTCGAGGGGCCAGACGCCGCCGGCAAAGGCGGGGCGATCCGGCGCATCACCTGGGCGCTCGACTCACGCAGCTACCGGCTGATCCCGATCGCGTCGCCGAACGACGAGGAGCGCAGTCACCACTACCTGTGGCGCTTCTGGCGGCACCTACCGCGCCAGGGCAGGCTGACCATTTTCGATCGCAGCTGGTACGGCCGGGTGCTGGTCGAGCGCGTCGAGGGCTTTGCCAGCGAGGCGGAGTGGCAGCGCGGCTATCAGGAGATCAACGATTTCGAGCGCGAGCTGGTCCAGTCCGGCGTCATCCTGCTCAAGTTCTGGCTGCACATCAGCAACGACGAGCAGCTGCGCCGTTTCGACGAACGCAAGACGAACCCCGCCAAGCGCTACAAGATCACGGCCGAGGACTATCGCAACCGTGAGCAAGCCAATCAGTACGAAGCGGCTGCAGCCGAGATGATTGGGCGCTGCAGCCCGCCCGACGCGCCCTTCACGTTGGTCGAAGCCAACGACAAGCGCTTTGCGCGCGTGAAGGTGCTCGAAACGCTGTGCAAGCGCCTGGAAGACGAGCTCTAGCGCGGCTGATCGCGGGCTGTCGAGCAGGCGAGCTAACTGCGATTGGCAGTCGTCGCGAGCAGGTTCTTGGCGCGCCGCTGCTCGATGTAGGCGAGCAGAGCGGGCAGCCACAGCACGGTGGCAGCCAGGCAGGTCAGCTCACCCACAGCTGCGGCCAGGCCGAAGCTGTGAATGCCCTTGTTGATCGAGAATAGCAGCGCGAAATAGCCAATCGAGGTGGTCAGCGAGCAGAGGGTCAAAGCGCCACCCGTGGCGAGCACGACCTGACGTAACTTTCCAGGCCCCTCGAAGCGGTAGCGCTGCATCATGTTGTGCGCGTACTCGGCACCGATGCCGATGGTGATCGGGATCGCCACGAAGTTCAGGAAATTCAGCTTGATATCCTTCAGGTACAGGAACGCAAGCAGCGAGCCGATGCCGAGCAGCCAGGGCACGAAAACACCCCAAGCCAGGCGATTGCCTCGAAAAGCTACGAGTATGATCAGGATGGTGCCGAGCGCCGAGACGGCGATCGCGCGCGGAGTGTCTTCGCCGATGGTCTTGATCATGTCGGCGAAGATGACGGCGCGGCCGGAGCCGTGGATGACCTCGCCGGTAGGGAGCTCGACGTGGCGAAAACTATCCGCCCAGCGCATCAAGTATTTGGCGTCCCAGACGCTGTTACCGGCCTTGGGCGCGATGTAAACGATGCGGCCGCGGGTGCCGTCGCGCTCGGTAAACGCGCGTGCGACTGGCTCCGGCAGGTCGGCGATCTCGATTGGCTTGAGCTCACCCTTGGGCAGGCGCGGCTCTATTTTCGCCCAATCCTGGTCGCTGATGAAGCCGCGGGAGCGCGCCTTTTCGATACGCTCCTTGATCGCCGCGAGCAGCGGGATTTTCGCGGCC